>NZ_JZWV01001381.1 GCF_000966975.1 Streptomyces katrae
CTCCGGCGCCGCCGCGTGGGACGCGGCCAAACGCAAGGCCTTCGCCAACGACCTGACGCGTCCCCAGCTGCTGGCGGTCTCGGCCGCCTCCAACCGTTCCAAGGGCGACCAGAGCCCCGATCTGTGGCAGCCGTCCGACAAGTCGAGCTGGTGCCAGTACGGGCGCGCCTGGACCACCGTCAAGTCCCATTACGGGCTGACCGTCACCGATGCCGAGAGGGCCATGCTCACCACCATGATCGACACCTGCGCCGCATGACCGGCCCCCGTCAGTACCAGTGGCAGGACGAGGTCCTCGCCGGCCCCGGTGGGGCCATGACGGACGAGGTCGGGGTCATCACCGGCCCGCTGACGCTGCGCACCACCGGCGGGCCGGACGGCACCGTCCGCTTCGAGGTGCAGTACACCGACGCGGACGAGTGGTACACCCTCACCGGCAGTCCCGCGGCGCACGGCGACCCGCACGCGCTCCACACCGCGGCGCTTCGCGCGATCCGCGCGGGAGGCGGGGCCGAGGCACCGGTACCACCCGTCTGAGCAGCCGTTCCGCGCGGATTGTTGGGCCGCTCGGGTGACGGGCGATAACCCCTGGGGCCGCGGGCAGTTGATCCAAGCGTCCCGCCGGGGACAGCTCATGCGACAGAAGGATCTCCACGATGCTCAAAAAGTTCATGGCCACCGCCGCGGTCACCGCCTCCATCCTGGGCACGGGCGCCCTCGCGGCCACCCCGGCGATGGCGATCGGCAACGACAACGGCGTCAACACCGTCAACGGCAACGGTTCGCAGCAGATCTACGGCAACGCGGAGACCGCGGGCGCCATGAGCCCCCAGCTCGACCTGGTCCAGGGCTCGCTGAACAAGCTCTGCATCGGCCTCCCGGCCAAGGTGAACGTCCAGTCCGTGCTGTCCGCCGTCAACATCGGCGTCCAGGACATCCCGATCGCCTCCAACCCGCAGAACCAGCAGTGCGCCGAGAACTCCACCCAGGCCAAGGGTGACGAGACCCTCTCGCACATCCTCTCCAACATCCCGGTCCTGTCCGGGAACCTGTCGGCCGGCAGCTGACCCGACGGCCCCGGAGCGGCGTGGCGACGCGGTCGCCACGCCGCTCCGGCGTTTCCCCGTACGGAACTTCGAAGTTCGGTCCAGTCCTTGACAGGTCCAGACCATTTCGGTTCAGTGGCGGTACCCGTCGCCCCCCACCCCGCGCGACGACTCCCCCCACCGAAGGAGCAGTTCCGTGATACGTGCGCTTCGCCGCCGCGCCCTCTCCCTCGCCACGGCCGCCGCCGCGGCCCTCGGGCTCGCCGCCGCCCTGCCCGCACCGCCCGCCGCGGCGGCACCCGCCTGCGCCGGCGCCTGGAGCTCCTCCGCCGTCTACACGAGCGGCACGAGCGCCTCGTACGGCGGCCACAACTGGCAGGCCAAGTGGTGGACCCAGGGCGAGACCCCGGGCACCACCGGCCAGTGGGGCGTCTGGTCGGACCAGGGCGCCTGCGGCGGCGGGAGCGGCCAGGAACCCGACCCCGGCACCGGCGACCCGTCCGGGTTCGTGGTCAGCGAGGCCCAGTTCAACCGGATGTTTCCGAACCGGAACCCCTTCTACACCTACGACGGCCTGGTGGCGGCGCTCTCCGCCTACCCCGGCTTCGCCAAGACCGGGGACGACACGGTCAAGCGGCGCGAGGCGGCGGCCTTCCTGGCGAACGTCTCCCACGAGACGGGCGGGCTCGTGTACATCGTCGAGCAGAACACCGCCAACTACCCGCACTACTGCGACGCCTCACAGCCCTACGGCTGTCCCGCCGGGCAGGCCGCCTACTACGGCCGCGGCCCCATCCAGCTCAGCTGGAACTTCAACTACAAGGCGGCCGGCGACGCCCTGGGCATCAACCTGCTCGCCAACCCCTACCTGGTGGAGCGGGACCCGGCCGTCGCGATGAAGACGGCGCTCTGGTACTGGAACACCCAGAACGGCCCGGGCACCATGACGGCGCACGCGGCGATGGTCGACGGGGCGGGGTTCGGCGAGACCATCCGCTCCATCAACGGGGCCCTGGAGTGCAACGGCGGCAACCCGGCGCAGGTGCAGAGCCGGGTGGACAAGTACCAGGCCTTCACCCAGCTGCTCGGCGTCACCCCGGGGGCCAACCTGGGCTGCTGACGCGCTCAGTGTCCGCGTAGCGCGGTGGCCAGCTGGGCCCGGGACCGGACGTCCAGCTTCTGGTAGATCCGGGTGAGCCGGGCCTCGACGGTCTTCACGCTGAGGAACAGCTTCGCCGCCGCCTCCTGGTTGCTGGCGCCCCCGCCGACCAGCAGGGCGAGGCGTGCCTCGGCGTCGGTGAGCGCCGCCGCCCCCGGGTGCGGGACACCGGTCTCGGGGGCGTTCTCCCGGGCCAGGCACAGCCAGGGTTCGGCCCCGGCCCGTTCGAACAGCTCGGCGGCGTCCCGCAGCGCGGCCCGGGCCGGCGCGCGGCGGCGGCGCCGGCGTTCCACCCGGGCCAGCGCCAGCAGCGTACGGCCGTGTTCGAGGGGCAGGCCGAGGGCGTCGAAGCGCTGGGCGGTGGCCCGGAGCAGGGCGACGGCGGATTCCGGTTCGCCCTGCGCCGACAGCGCGAGCCCCCGGGCCCGGTCCAGGGCGGCGAGCACGGACGTCCGTTCCAGGGAGCGGGCGACGGGGGTGACCGCGTCGAGGAGGGCGACGGCCCCGGCGGGGTCGTCGGCGGCTACGAGGGCCTCGGCGAGCTCCCCGTGCCAGCGCAGGATGGAGGGATCCACCACCTGCTGGGCCTCCTCCAGTTCGGCGACCCGGCGCAGGGTGGCCACCGCCCTGGCGGCCTCGCCGGTGGCCAGTTCGACGGTGCCGAGGGCGTACAGGCCGCGGGAGAGGAAGACCTGGTCGTGCTCCTCCTCGGAGGCGCGGATGCCCCGGCGGGCGTAGGCGGCGGCCCGGGCGAAGCTGCCGCCGGCCGCCTCCGCGGTGGCGGCGACGTACCAGGCGGGGCCCGGGGAGAGGCCCGCCTCGATGGTCAGCTCCAGGGCGCGGCGGGCGTGCGCGGCGCCCAGGGCGCAGGCCCCGCGCCGCAGTTCGACCTCGGTGAGGCTGCGCAGCACCTCGAAGACGTCCTCGGCGGAACCGGTGCGCTGGACGGCGGGGAGCAGGACGAGGAGCCGGCTGCGGGCGTCGGCGAGCCGGTCGTCGAAGAGGGCGTGGCGGACGGCGAGGTACTGGGGGGCGTTGCGCATGCCGAGGGGGACCTCGGGGGCGGGCAGGGCGAGGGCCTCGGCCAGGATGTCCTCGGCGTCGGGGTCGGCGAGGATGCGGCCCATGCGGGCCCGGACGGTCAGCGCCATGGCTTCGGCGACCTGGTCTCCCCCTGCCTTGGCGAGGGCTCCGGCCTCGGCCGCGGCGTCGCGGGAGCGTACGGGGTCCCCGTCGCTGAGGTTGTGCTTCCAGGCGATCCGCAGCTGGACGGCGGCCAGGAGGGAGGGGTCGTCGGCGGCGTCGGCCTCGGCGCAGGCGAAGGCGAAGGTCTCGTCGAGGGCGGCCAGGGCCTGCCCGGCGGCGTCGATCACGGCGAGCCGGGCCCGTACCCGCTGGGCGGGCGAGGCGTCGCGGGCGAGGACGGCGCGGGTGGCGCGGCGGGCGAGGTCGGCGCGGCCGGCCC
>NZ_JZWV01001382.1 GCF_000966975.1 Streptomyces katrae
CGGCCGCCGTCACGGGTATCGCGAGCAGCGCCGCACGCAGCGCGTCCGTGACCCACATCGTGCGCCGCCGGTCCCAGCGGTCCACCAGCGCACCGCCGAGCACGCCGAACAGCAGCCAGGGCAGCGTTCCGGCGGCCGTGACGACGGCGAGCGCCAGCGGATCCCGGGTCAGGGTCAGTGCGATCAGCGGCAGCGCCGCGTGGGTCACCCCGTCGCCGAGCGAGGACACGGTCTGCGCGGTCCACAGCCGGCCGAAGCCGGCCGGGAGCCCCCGGAGTCGCGACGTCACTTGGCCTCCCCTCCGGTCTGCTCGCCCTGCGCCGGGTGGAACAGCGCGAAGACCAGCGACGCGTCCGGCAGCGACGGGTCGGACAGCTCCCGGTACTCGTCCGCGAGCGCCTGCAGGCGCGCTCCCAGCTCCGCGAACTGCGCGTCGGTGAGCCGCAGGTGCGCCATCCGCACGTGCCGCTCGCCGCCCGCGGGCGCGGCCTCCAGGTCCGCCACCGCGTGCCGCATCAGCACGTCCGGGCCGCCCTCGCCCGGATCCGGCAGCACGATCGACCGCGCCGCCATCGCGTAGTACCGCTCGTTGACCCCGCGGACCTTCCGCGTCCGTACGACCTTCACCAGTCCGGCCCGCTCCAGCAGCCGCACGTGGTAGCTGGAACTCCCCTTCG
>NZ_JZWV01001383.1 GCF_000966975.1 Streptomyces katrae
CGAGGCCGATCCGCTCGGCGATCTGAGTGATCGTCGCCGGCTCGAAGCGGAGCACGGCCATGATGCGGTGACGGGTGAGGTTGGAGGCGGCGCGCGCAGCTGCTCATCCGTGGTGACGTGAAACGTCTCGGGAAGATCATCGGTAGGCAGGTCCCCAATGGACAACGTTTCTTGACCATTCGGCAAGAGGTTTTCCGAGACCCTGCCACCCGTGATGTCATGTGCGCACAACCGCGGCCCGTATGGCCGGCAGGAGGGGGCAGCATTGAGCCAGTACTACGCGTTGGGTGACCGGACCCTGTGGAACCCGTCCAACGGAGCTTCCCGGCTCTTCACGCGCCAGGTGAGCCTCTACGAGGCCGAGCTGGGCCTCCCGTCCGGCATCGGCCCCATGCGGGCTGACGAGTGCCGGATCGAGCCCCTCGTGTTCAGCGGGTTCGTAGACGCCCTGCTCGCATGGCACGGGGCCACGCGTCATGCCGTCGTGGTCTCCCTGTCCGAGGGGTTCGTTGCCACGGTGTTGGTCTTGGCGGACCGAGCGGGCGTCCAGGTGACATGGCCGCCGACGGCCTCGGCCGAGACCTGGGCAGGCGCCCTTCAGCAGAAGTCACGCGAGCTGGGCCGCTGCATGGCGGTCTGAGACGTCGCCCCTGCTCCGCTGCGTGTCGGGCGGGGCGGTGCCGGGTCGAAGGGCCGCAGCACCGCAGACACGTGTACCCCGGCAAACGTAACCGCCGCCTGTGACAACGGCTCAGCCTGCCGGGGCGGCGCGACCGCCGGCGGGGTCGGAGGTTACTCGGTCGGGCGGCGGCCCCAGACCGAGATCAGCGGTGCGAGGGTCAGGTCGAGTTCGCCCGCCTCGACGGCGGCCAGGTGCGCGTCGATCTCGGCGTCGTCGGTCAGGCCGGCCGCGAGCAGTTCGCCCCGTACGTGCCGGATCGTCGCCGCCTCCAGCCGGTCGCAGGCCGGTCCGCCGACGGGGAAGGAGCCCGCCGCGGCGACGTCCACCAAACCGGCCTCACGCAGGGCCCGCGGCAGCGTCCGGCCGTAGCGCAAGTCCGCGCCGCGGCGCGCCAGCAGCTCCCGGACCGCGTCGCGCAGTCGGTTGGCCCGCCGCTGCGCGGGACCGCTGTCGTCCAGGCACGCCAGTGGCTGCAAGGCGGTGTCCGCGTCCTCGACCAGCAGCAGGCCACCGGGGCGCAGCGCCGCCGCCATCGTGGCCAACGCCCGCGCCCGGTCGGGGACGTGGACCAGCACCAGTCGGGCGTGCACCAGATCGAACGTCCCCGGCTCCGGGGGCGGATCAGCGGCCACGTCGTGCCGGCGCACCTCGTACCCGTCGCCTGCCCCCAGCCACGACGGGTCGATGTCCGTGGCCAGGACGTGCCCGGTCGGACCGACGGCCGCCGCGAGTGCCTCCGGGATGCCGGGACCACCGGCCCCCACTTCCCAGCAGCGCCAGCCGGCCTTCACCCCCAGCCGGTCGAAGTGCCCGCGCGTCACACCGTCGAACAGGTCGGCCAGCCAGACGAACCGCTCGCCCGCCTTGGCGCGCGCGTTGTCCAGCAGGTACCCGCGGGCGGAATCCGGCTCTCCACCGAACGCGGCGGTACCGCCCACCGGATCCGGTCGGTCGCCGATGCGCGGCGGGCGGGGCGAGGAGGTCATGCCCCCCATGGTCGGCCTTCACGGGCCGTCCGCGCCACGACGACGGGAGAGAAACGCCTCACACAGCCGTGACGCCAGGGCGTCAGCCCGGGTCGGGCAGGAAGGGGAGGCAGTCCGGCTCCGGCCCGGACGGGACGACCGCGCAGCTCGCCTCGGGAAGCTCGCTCCACATCCCGGGCAGATCCCCGAGCGGCTCGGACACCACGATCCGGGTGTCGTCGGAGATTTCGCGGAGGTAGTCGACATCCGGGTGCAGCCGGCGGAAAGTCCGCGATGGATCCGTTGTGCGTCCACAGCCACCGGC
>NZ_JZWV01001384.1 GCF_000966975.1 Streptomyces katrae
TCCACAGCCACCGGCCGTGACGGAACGGGTGGCAGTTGGTCTCCCGCAGGTTGCGGTCGTTCCAGGCCGCACGGTGTCCCGGAAGACCGCCGGCGTGCCGTCCCCGTCCGTGCTTACCAGCCGACGCCGAAGCCGTCGTCATGGGTGGCTTCGACACCCATCCGCGCCCGGGGGCTCTGGTTGACTCAGCGAATGCTCCGGACGGTAGAGCACGGCGTCGAGCAGCACGGGCGACCCGAGTAGGCGAGCCACCGGCACATCCGCACCACCTCGTTCCGCAGCCGCCACCTGCCCGAGCCGTGACCTCCCCACCGTCATGTCAACCCGCCAGCCCCGTCGTCCGTCGTCGCCGGACCCACGGACCGAGTGGCAAGATCATCCCCGTTGTCCGATCATCACAAGGGGGAGAGCGTGACCGAACAGCGGAAGACAGCCCGCCGTGCACTGCTGACGGGAGCGGTGGCCGGACTCACCGGGACCGCGCTGGCATCCGGCACCGCCACGGCCGCCGCGGCGACCACGGCCGCCGGAACACCGGACTGGTTCGACGTCAAGGCCCACGGCGCGGTCGGCGACGGCTCCGCCGACGACACCGCCGCCGTCCAGCGCGCACTCGACGCGGCAGCCGCGGCGGGCGGCGGCACCGTGTACTTCCCCGTCGGGAAGTACCTCGTCAAGCCCGCGGCCGGCGCACCCGCGCTCGCCGTCAAGGCCGACGGCATCCGCCTGGCCGGTGCCGGGGCGAAGGCCTCCATGCTGGTCAAGGGCGGCGACGGCATCCTGCTCCGGATGTCCGGCACGGGAGCGGCCTACTCCACCGGCGCCACCCACCGCCGCTACTGTTCCGTCGAGAACCTCGGCTTCAACGGCAACGGCAGGACCGGCCTGCTGCTGGAGCTCTACTACAACAACAACTCCTACTTCCGCGACGTCTTCATGACCTCGAACAAGGACATGTGCATAGACGCCGTCGAGTTCGGGGCTCCCGCTTCTACAACCTGGTCATCGAGGACTGCACCGGCACCACCGACAGCACCACCCAGCCCAACATCTGGCTACGCAACGCCTCCTCGGCCACGGAGGGCGCGTGGGGCCACAGCAAGGACAACATCAACCAGATCCACTTCATCGGCTGCCGCCTGGAGGCCTTCGGCACCGGCGCACTGTGGATCGGCCAGGGAGCCGTAACCACCAACAACCCCAACGGCGTCTACATCACCGACTGCAAGTTCGAGACCTCCCGCATGCAGGGCGGCCCGCACCTGAAGACCGACGCCGGCTGCAAGCACGTCTACGCCACCAACATCTACTGCTACGCAGGCGACTTCGCCGCCGGCACCCCGGCCACCGCGCGGAACATCATCAGCTGGGCGGCGAGCGCCAGCGCGCTGGAGAACGTGGTCATCGCCAACCGGGACAAGGCCACCGTCAACGCGGGCGTCGCGCTCTACTCCGGGCCCGGCTCCACCGCCGTGCTGCGCAACGTCGTCGGGCTCTACGCCACTGCGCCGACCGGCACGCACATCTACTACGAGCAGTCTTCGACCGGCGACTTCCGGGTGGAGAACAGCTACGGCAGCCTCGGCGCCCAGGCGACCGGAACGATTCCGGTGAAGAACGCGCCGAACCCGCCGCTGCGGTTGGTGCCCGGCCCGGTCAGCGACGCCTCCTTCACCCGTCAGCCCCTGGACGGCACCCTGGCCGTGGACTCCGCGAACAAGCGGC
Source organism: Streptomyces katrae (assembly GCF_000966975.1). Classification (GTDB taxonomy): domain Bacteria; phylum Actinomycetota; class Actinomycetes; order Streptomycetales; family Streptomycetaceae; genus Streptomyces; species Streptomyces katrae. The sequence continues at coordinate 1,726 of NZ_JZWV01001384.1, forward strand.
TCTACGTCCGGGTCGGCGGCCAGTGGCTCTGGTCGGCGCTCAACGCGTGACCCTCCGGCGCACGGCGAGCCGGCTCCCGTCACGGAGCCGGC
>NZ_JZWV01001385.1 GCF_000966975.1 Streptomyces katrae
GAGATGTGTATAAGAGACAGACCCGGCCTCGCCCGGTCAGCCGGTGATCGAGAAGAAGACCGAGCCGTCCTCCGCCCACCACCAGGCCCCCTGTCCCTCCTTCCACTCCGAGGCCCAGCCGTCGAGGGCCTTGACGAGCTCCTCCAGGTCGTACCGGAGATCGGGGTCAATCCGGTCCAGCACCGCGCGGTAGGCCTCCACCGCGGGCACGGCCTTCGCCAGCGGCCAGCAGCCGATCTCCGGGGAACCGTCCATGGGGTGGGGGATGTGGAACCCGATCTCGGACGGCGGGCCGCTGAAGACGTACTGACGGGGCAGCAGTTCCGCCGGGACGCCCTGCGCGCCCAGCGCGTCGTCCAGGGCTGAGAAGAGGGTGAGGGGACTGCGGTAACTCCCCAGGGTGTCGGGGTCGCTCGCGTTGTGGTCGATGATGATCTGGAGGGCCGCGTAGTAGGCGCTCCCGGCATAGGCGGCGGAGGAGCCTGCACGGCCGGCCGTCAGCTCCTCCAGGGCGTCCGGGACCGACAGCCCCCAGTCCACGCCCTGGTGGTCGAGGCTGTCCTGGCGCGCCCGCGCCGTCCTCCGCATGCTGTCCAGGCGCCGTGACCCGTCGGCGCTCAGGTCCTCGGCGGGCACGAATCGCAGGACCTGACCCCGGTTCGCCATGCTGTAGTTCACCACTTTGCTCATGGGGCCATGCTGTCAAAGGGCACTGACAACGCCGGCGCCCAGGGCTCCCGGCCTCCTCAGCGGGCTGTCGCGACCCTGGCGGCGTATTCCGCCAGTTGGCCGGTCGCGGACCTTACCTGCGGTGTCGGTCAACCGTCGGCCCGATGATGGCACGTCCGCCCGCGGCGACCTGCGACGGTCCTGCTCCGCCCGCTCCCGGCAGCACCGTCCGGTCACACGGCCGGGGCGGTGCTCAAGACGATCACCGGACAGTGCGGGCCCCGGCCCTGACCGGTCGTACCGGCCGGTAGTGGGGATGCTGAAGGAATGAGAGACCCCGCCGCAGCGGTCCCGACGATCGGGGTCGAGGAGGAGTTCTTCCTCGTCGACCCGGACACCCGCCTGATCGTGCCGGCCGGACCCGCCGTGCCGGCCGGACCCGCCGTGGCCGCCCGCGCCGCGGGCGACGCGGGGGACCGGGCGACACAGGAGTTCGCCCTCTGCCAGGTCGAGGGACGCACCCGCCCCTGCCGGTCCGCGAGCGAGCTGCGCCTGGAGCTGGAGCAGGCGCGCGGGGCACTCGTCGCGGCGGCCCGCGCCGAGGGCGCACGCCTGTGCGCGTCGGGCACCGCGGTGCTCCAGGAGGCCGGGCCGGTCCAGGTGGCCGAGCACCCCCGCTACCGGGCGGGGCGTCTGCAGTACCGCAGCATGATGGACGACTTCGCCGTCAGCGCCCTGCACGTCCACGTCCACCTGCCCGACCGCGAACTCGCCGTGCGGACGGCCAACCACCTGCGGCCCTGGCTGCCCCTGCTGATCGCCGCGACGGCCAACTCGCCGTACCACCGGGGCCTCGACACCGGGTACGCCAGCTGGCGCACGGTCATCCGCCACCGCTTCCCCTGCCTGGGCCCCCCGCCCTACGCCGCCTCGTGGCAGGAGCACGAGCGCCTGGCCGTCACGATCGCCGACACCGAGGCGATGCTGGACGCGCGGACGCCGTTCTGGGACCTGCGCCCCAACCCCCGGCTGCCGACCCTGGAGGTGCGGGCGATGGACGTCCTGCCGGACCTCGACGACACCGTCGCCTTCGCCGTCCTCCTGCGCGCCCTCGTACGGACCGCCGCCGACCGGGGACGGGCAGGGGACCCCGGGCCGTGCTGGGAGGCAGAGGTGCTGCGGGCCGCCTGCTGGCGTGCTGCCCGGGACGGATGGAGCGGTGACGCCTTCCATCCCGCTACGGGCCGCTCCCGCCCCGTCGCGGACATCGCCGGCGAGCTGGTGGACCTCGTACGCCCCGCGCTGGAGGAGGCCGGGGACCTTCACGAGGCCACCGGCCTGTTCGACCGGCTGGCCGGGCGCGGTGACGGCGCGACCCGGCAGCGGGCCTGGGCGGCCGCGGGAGCCGGGCCCGCGGCGGTGGTGGACNGTGGTGGACCGGCTCGTGGCGGCCACGGCACGCGGGACGGGCGGCGGCGGGGTCAGCGGGCGGCCAGAGTGGTGACCAGGACGTCCCTGTGGCCGGGCCTGCCGGTGTCCTCAGGCCGGACGGGTGACACGGCGTGCCAGGTCGCACGGTCGTCACTGAGCAGGAGCGTGCCGGGCTCGCTGAGGGTGGTGGCCGCGATCTCCCTGCCTTCGGCGTCGTAGACGGTGCTGCGGCCCCCGGTGACGTTCCGACGGCCGGCCAGGAGCGAGGACACCAGCGTGACACCGTCCTTGTGGCGGCCCTCGGGCGTGGGTTGCCCCAGGCTGCCGGACCGGGCGACGACGCGGAACGGGTGCACCCGTACGATCCACTCGTCGGCGTCGTCCAGCCCCGCGGCGACCTCGCCCAGCAGCCGGATCAGGGCGCCCAGCACCGGCTCGGCCCGGAACGCGTCGGTGAGCGGTTCGAAGCGGCGCTCGACGTCCACGTAGAGCGGGTTGCTGTCGTCGGGCTGGACGAAGACCTCGTGCGGCAGGGGTGTGATGCCGCCGGCCTGCCGGGACAGCAGGAACTGCCCGTACCGGCGCAGCCGGCTCGTCCCCTTCTCGGCCGCGTAGGGGTCCGCGGCGAGGTCCTCCCAGTGCCCGTCGAGCCGCGCCCACTCCGCGGGGGCCACGCCCAGGCACCGGGAGAGCACGGCCGGGGGCATCAGGTACCAGCCGCGGGACGCGACCATCCGGCGTGCTTCCGCGACCGCGCGCACCGCCTCGCCGCTCCCGCCCGCCGCCCGCCCGGAGCCGTTCTCCTCGTCCATGTGCCCATGCTCGGTCCTGACCGGCGGCCCGGCACCCGCAGCGCCGCCGACGCCTCCGAGCGGGTGACCGCACGACGTGCCTCATGCCGCACGCCGGCCGCCCCCGGCTACGCCGGTCGTCCACGAGCGGAGCAGCGCGGCTTCGCCCCGCAGCTCGCGGACGCGGCACGGGCCGGGGCGAGCACGCCATCGAGGAAGCCGCCGTGTCCGCCGATCTCGCACCCCCCACAGCCGCCGCGCGCCGGCTGCTGACCGCCTTCCCGCCCTCCGCGGGAGCGTTCAGCCGGGCCCTGGCCGAGGCCCAGGCCCGGCAGGCCGTCACCCTCGCCGCGGCTTTGCGGTACCCGACGCCGCTCGACGCGGAACTCCTGCACCTCCTCGGTCCGGGCGGGAGCGCGCGGCTCGACCGGCTGACGGGCGCCGATCACCAGGACGACTCCGATGACGAGGCCGGCCGGCGGTCCTGGGTGGACGAGACCGTCGTCAGCTGGGCCGCCTGCCTCCTCGCGGCCCCCGCCCTCGCCGCCGACGCCCACCGCCGGCCGGGTCGACGAGGTCACCCGTCTCACCCGCCCCGGCGGGCACGAACACGCCGCCGCGCCCTTGCTGCGCCACCCCGACCTGCTGGAACCGGTCGCCGCCCTCCACCGGGCGCCGCTGCTGGAACTGCCGGCGCTGCCGGAGACCGAGAACGCCCTTCCGGGGTAGCCGGCCGTCGGTGCGCACGACGGCTACGTTGAGCTCCTGGACCGACCGGCTTCCCGCGCGCCGCGAGGACCGGCCGGTTCGAAATCCGCACCCCCGGCCATACGAACGTCCAACAGGCTTCGGGAACAGTGGTGTTGCCGGGGGTGAGGGGGACCGTATGACCACCGTCGAGGACGAGGGGCCGTTGACCGTACGCGGCGCCGGACCCGCGCGGAGCCCCGGTCAGGGACGCGACGCGGTGCTCGCGCTGGGGTTGCTCGGGACCGCCGTCGCGGGCGTGGCCGCCTTCCTGAAGGCTGTGTCCGCGGACGGCATCCGGCTCCCCATGGCTCCGGTCGTGGCCCTGGCCCTCCTGCTGCTGGGCGTGCTCCTGGCGAGGTGGAGCCTGCACCGGCCCGGCGGTGGCGCCGCACCCCGCCGCCCGACGGGAGCGCGGAGGCACCCTCACCCGCCAGCCTCGCCGACCTCGGGGGCGAGGCCCTCGACCACGTAGCGGCCGACGCCGACGGCTTCGAGGACACGGTGGCGGCCCTGTGCGCCCGGGACGGCTGCACCGCGGTGGAGGTGGTCGGCGGCGCCGGCGACCTGGGCGCCGACGTCGTCGCGACGGCGG
>NZ_JZWV01001386.1 GCF_000966975.1 Streptomyces katrae
CCGACGTCGCCGTCCTCGTGACGACCAGTTCCTTCACCGCGCCCGCCGCCGCATACGCCGACACCTGCGGGATCGTCCGCATCGACGGCGAGGCGCTGGCCGCCTGGACCGAAGAGGAAACCCTTCCGCCCTGGGAGCCGGGCGCGAGCGCCCCGGCCCCCGCCCAGCGCGGCAGCACCGGCACCTGAGGGTGGGTGCAACCGTCCTGGGGCGGTTCGCGTGTCTCCTCACTTTCGCGCCTCCGCCCCAAGGATGGCCTTCACCCCCGTCCTGAAGGGCGGAGCACTGGCCAAGATCAGAGGAAGACCAGTTCGTACGGGCCGGCATCGCGCAGGCGGGCCACGGCGTCGGCGCACACGAGGCGCAGGCCGGGGGTGTTCGGGTAGCGGGTCACGGCCCGCTGGTGCTGGGCCGGGGAGGCGTCCACGGCGGTGACCTCGGCGCCCAGGGCGGCCAGCTTCGCGGCATGCCGGCCCAGTCCGCTGCCGAGGTCGAGGACGCGAAGCCCCGCCACCTCGCCGAGCGCGCCGATGCCGGGACCGGCCTGTGGGACTCCCCAGTCCCACGCGTCCAGCTTGGGCAGCTCCAGGCCTCTGGCCAGCTGGTGGGTGCCGTAGGTGTTCCAGACGGTGAGGGTGTCCTTCTCGGTGGTCACGCAGGTCCTCCATCGGGGATGAGGGCGGGGGAGAGGTCCGGACGGCTATCGGTCCTGGGAGAGCGCGAGGAGTTCGGCGAAGGTTCCGCCGCCGTGGACGAGGTCGTCGTAGCGGCCCTGTTCGGTGATGCGCCCGTGTTCCAGTACGACGATGTGGTCGGCGACCTTCGTGTTCTCCAGGCGGTGGGTGACCACGATGGTGATGCGGTCGGCGGCGATGGCCTTGATCTCCTCGAAGATCTGGTGCTCGCCGCGCGGGTCCATCTGGGACGTCGGCTCGTCCAGGATCAGCAGGTCAGGCTGCCGGTACAGGGCCCGGGCACACGCCTCGCGCTGCCACTGCCCGCCGGAGAAGTCCACCCCGCCCCAGACGTCGCGGGCCTGGAGGGTGTCCAGACCGCTCGGGAGCTCCTCGACGGCCTCGCGCAGACCGACCGCGTCGATGGCCTCCCACACGGGTCCGTCGTCGTGGGTGCGTGGCTGCCCGAGCGTGACGTTCTCACGGACCCGCAGCGGCCACCGTGCGAAGTCCTGCGGCACCAGCCCGGTGCGGTGCCAGACGGTGTCCGGATCGGTGTCGGCCAGGTCGGATCCGTTCCAGGTGACCGTTCCCTTGTCGGCGAGGTAGATGCCGGTGATCAGCCGGGTCAGGGTCGACTTCCCCGAGCCGTTCGCGCCGACGATCGCGAGGATCTGCCCGCGCTCCAGGGTGAGGGAGACGCCGTCCACGGCGGGCCTGTCCTTGCCGGGGTAGCGGTAGACGACCTCGTCGAGCCGGATCTGCTCGACCGGGCCGCTGATCCTTCCCGGTCCCCGCCGGGGCGCACGGGCGGCAGCTTCGTCGAGGAAGGACCGCATATCGCTCAGGTACAGGCTGGTGTGGAAGACGGCGGCGCCGTTGACGACGACCTGGGAGAGCGCGGCGAGCGCCGTCTGCACGGCGATGACGGCCGTGGCGGCTATCGCGGGCTCGATCCGTCCCGTCACCGCGAGCCAGGCGAGGGCACCCCACGTCGCCAGGAGGAAGACACCACCGGCCAGCGAGGAGAGCAGCGAGATCCGCAGGGTCCGCGGCGCCGCGGCCAGGTTCCGCCGGTCGCAGCGGTCGGACAGGGCCCGGTACCAGTAGACGAGGTAGTCGGTCATGGAGTTGGCGCGGACCTCGTCGCTGTACTTGGACGTCGTGGCCCACCAGCGCATCATCCCCCGTACGTTCCTGTCGGAGACGTTGGCGTAGTGGATCTCGTAGTCGACCCGGGCCGTCAGCACGGCGCCGACCCCTGCCGGCAGCACGGCGAGCAGCAGCAGGGGCAGCATCACCACGTTCAGCAGCGACAGCACACCCCCGGCGGTGACCAGGCGGATCAGCGAGGACATGAACCGCTGGGCGTCGGTCACCATCACATGCGTGCGGACCACCCCCATCTCGGCCGCCTCCTGCCGGTCGGAGAAACCGTCCCCGGCGTACGCCGCGGCCTCCACCCGGCACACCGCCTCCACCAACGCGCTGTCCGTCTGCGAGGTCAGCAGCGGAGTCAGCCTGCGCTCCGCGTACGTGGCCACGGCACCCGAAACCCGGTTCAACGCGGCGGCGACCGCGACGACCAGCAGCGCGGGCAGCGCTCCGTGCAGCCGGTCGGCAGCATTCCCGGCACCGAGTACGGGCCCCATCGCGCGGGCGGTCGCGGCCAGCAGGACCGCGGCCGAGGCCCCCGTGACGACCTGGCACCCGACCAGGAGCTGCACGGCCCGCCGGTCGGTCCGCCAGGACAGCCGGCCGATCCGTGCCAGGACCGCCGGGAGCGTCGCGCACATGGCCCGGAAGGACACCTCGGCGAGCGGATTGACGGAGTACTGCCCGCTGTAGGTGATCTCCGCGGGCGGCGGCGGAGGCGGCGCGCCGGTCGGTGTGCTGTGTGCCTCGGACGTGGTCATTCGGCCCCCTGGATCACCGGTCGGACGCTGTCGTGGGCTCAACGACAGCCCCCGGCTTTTCGAACACACGTCTTTCGGCCGGGACGGAAACCCCGGGATTCAGCGCACGGGCGCCCGTGGAAGCTACACCGACCCGCGCCCCACAACGGCACTGCCACAAACGGGCGTTGGCCGAATCGCCGAGGCTTCCAAGCGCCGCAAGGAGAGCGGCGCGTTGGCGCGCCGTTGTCCGTCCCGGGCTTGTAGATTGCGGCGTCCCTCGTGCGCCACCGCACCCTGGTGGAGCCAACAGCGGATGCCATTTTTGGCGGCCCTCTTCGAAACGGCCTCTGCGGAACCTGCCTTTGGGCCGGCAGGGAGGGCGGTGGCCCGTGGCGATGACTGAAGCCGAGATCGCGGACGGCCTCACCGCCTGCCGCGAGCACTATGGGGAGGAGGCCTCGCTGTGAGGCGGGCTCGGCGTGAGGCCGTGCAGTGAGGGGCAGTTCTGGTCCGATGTAGAAGGTGATGTGCAATGTCGACCAACGCGACGGTAAGCGATTTCTACTGTCACCAGGCTCTGACGGGTCAGGTGGAGACCCGGCCAGTGATGGAGACCGAGCGGGTGCTTGCCTTCCACCACACAAATCCTTCCTATCCAGTACACATCGTGGTGATCCCCAAGGAGCATGTCCCCTCCCTCACCGATCTCGGCAGTGCCGGCCCGGACCTGCTCGCCGAGGTTGTCGGCGTCGTCCGGGACGTCGCGGCCCTGGTCGAGGCGGAGCGCGGGGCGTGCTCGGTGGTCACGAACCTGGGGCTGTACCAAGAGTCGAAGCACATGCACTGGCACGTGCTGTGGCGGGGTGAGAGCGAGACCGAGATCCGCAGTACCTACGGTCACCATGACGCCGACTGAGACCGGGTGCATGTGTTGCGGCAGTCACGCCCCTCTTGTGTCGCAGCCATGCGGAAGGGGGGTGGCTTTGGAGTCGACACTCCGGCCGCCAAGGAGATGTCTGAATTGTCGTTATCGGTGAAAGTGCTTCAGAATGCCAGTCCCTCCACCTAAAGTGGCAGGTCAGTCAGCCTGCTCCCCGC
>NZ_JZWV01001387.1 GCF_000966975.1 Streptomyces katrae
GCCGGAACATCTTCCACAGCGGGGCCCTCTCCCCGCACCCGCGGGGATGACCCCGCACCCTGGTCCTGGACGTACTGCCCGCCACGCTGCTCCCCGCACCCGCGGGGATGACCCCAACTGAGCAGACGGCCCGAGCCCCCTCCGCCCCTGCTCCCCGCACCCGCGGGGATGACCCCCCCTCGCGTCCCCCCTGCGGCGGCGCATCTCCCTGCTCCCCGCACCCGCGGGGATGACCCCAACTGAGCAGACGGCCCGAGCCCCCTCCGCCCCTGCTCCCCGCACCCGCGGGGA
>NZ_JZWV01001388.1 GCF_000966975.1 Streptomyces katrae
CGCCCCGCGCCCGCCGCCCGGCCGTGCACGCCGCGCGGGGCCGGCGGGGAGCCCCACCGACACGACACCCAGGAGGACGGACAGCCATGCCACGGACGGTCCAGCCACGGACAGCCCTGCCGGGGACGGCACTGTCACCGACGAAGGCGGCCCCGCCGGGCGCCCCGGACCCGCACCCCGGCCCCGCCGGCGGCCGGGCGGCACCCGTCGGGCGGGACGCCGAGGACCGGCTGCTGCGCGGCCTGCTGGCCGACCTGAGGCGGGGCCGGCCCGCGCTCGTGGAGGTCAGCGGACCGCCCGGCATCGGACGCAGCACGTTGCTGGACCACGCCGCGGCCCTCGCCGCGGAGGCGGGGATACGGGTCGCCGCGGCGCCCGAGGAGACCTGCCTGCCCCACGGGATCGCCGCCCAGCTCCTCGGCGGGCTGCACCCCGGGACCGCCCCCGCCGGGCCGGACCTCCCGCAGGACCGGGCCCACCCCGGTGCCGCGGCCACCCCCCGCCCGGACCGGCTGTGCGCGGCCTTCCTCACCGCCGCCCGCAGCCGCCCCCTGCTGCTGGTCGTCGACGACGCCCAGTGGGCCGACACACCGTCACTGCGTGGCCTCCAGGCCCTGGCCCGGCGGCTGGCCGGCCTGCCGCTGATGCTGCTCACCTCCCGCAACACCGCCGTCCCGCAGGATCCGTACGAGCGGATCGAGCCCTGCCCGCTCGCCGAAGGCCGCTCCGTGGCCCGGCACCTGCTGGAGCTGCCCCCGCTGCCCGCCGAAGCCGTCGGCCGGGTCCTCGCCGACACCTGGCCCGAGTCCGCGGACGCCGCCTTCCGGCAGGAGGCCGCCCGGAGCCTCGACGGCAACCCCGCCCTGCTGCGGTCGGTCACCGCCCGGTTCCTGCGGCACGGCTGGACCCCGGACACCGGCCACCTCGCCCACCTCGCGGAGAGCGCGGCGGAGGCCGTCAGGGAGCGCACCGTGCGCACCCTGCCCCTGCTGCCCCCGGAACTCCTCGGCGTCCTGCGCGCGATCGCGGTCGCCGGGCCCGACTGCACCCCCGGCCTGATCGAGGCACTGGCCGCCGGCCCCCGCACCCCGGGCACCGCCCGGGCCCTGACCCTGCTGTCCGGCACCGGCCTGCTCGCCGACGGCCCCCGCCCCGCCCTGCGCGGCGAAGCCGCCGCCCGGGCCGTCCTGGCCGACCTCGGCACCGGACGGCGGGAGGAACTCCACGCCCGGGCAGCCGCGTGGGCCCACCGGGCGGCCCTGCCCGACCGCGCCGTGGCCCGGATGCTGCTGGGCGCCGGCCCGGTCGGCGCGCCCTGGGCGGTGGCGGCCCTGCGTCGCCGGGCCGCCGAGGAACGGGCGGCCGGCCACCACCCCCGGGCCGCCCGGCTGCTGGAACGGGCCCTGCGTGAGCCGGTGCCGGAGGCCCTGAGGGTCCGGCTGCTGACCGAGCTGGCCACCGCCGTGCTCCCCACCGCGCCCGAGGCCGCGAGCCGCCACCTGTACCGCGCCCTGGACCCCCCGGCGCACACGGCCGGACCCGCCGCCGACCCCGGCACGGTACGGGCCCGGCTGCTCGCGACGGAACTCCTCGTGGCCCGCGGCGACTTCCTCACCCCCGCCGCCCGGATCGCCCGCGCCGTCACCGAGGCGGAGCCGGGCACCGCCGAGCACTCCGCGCTGCGGGCCCTGCACTGGATGGCCGCACACGGCCGCCCCGACCCGGAGGAAGGCTGCGAGCCACCACTGCCCGACGCCTGGCCCGCCCGGCCCGAGCAGGCCGCCGAGGCCGCCGTGGCCGCCTGGCGGACCGCCCGGCGGGGCCTGGACATCACCCGCGCCCGGGGCCTCGCCCGGGCCGCCCTGGCCCCGGAGGCCCGCGCGCACGTGCCGCCGGCCGTCCGGACGGCCGCAGCGTACGCGCTCGTCCTGTGCGGGGACACGGAGGAGGCCCGCGGCGCCCTCGACGGGATCCTGGTGTGCGCCGCACGGCGGGACGCCCGGCCGGTGGCCGGCGCGGCTCTGCTCGTCACCTGCCTCGCCGAACTGTGGGGCGGCAGGGACGCCGCCGCCTCGGAGGCCCTCGACCGGTGCGAGGAGGTCATGCCGGCCCCCCTCTGGCATCCCCTCATGGCGCCCGGCCCCCTCGCCCTGCGGGCCCTGCTCGACCTGCGCCGGGGCGCGGATCCTGGACACCCGGCTGCCGCCCGCCGCCGAGGGCGGACTGGCCTGGGCCCACCTCCTCTACGCGCGCGGCCGGGTCCGGCTCGCGGCCGGCGAGCGCGACACGGCCCTCGCCGACCTGCTGGAGTGCGGGCGCCGGCTGCTGGCCCGGCGGGCCGCCAACCCCGCCCTGCTGCCCTGGCGTTCGGCGGCCGCGCGGACCCTCGACCCCGAGGACCCCCTGGCGGTACGGCTGCTGGCCGAGGAACGCCGCCGGGCCCTGCTGTGGGGCGCGCCCCACGCGCTGGCCACGGCCCTGGCCCCGCTCCCCGGCGGGGCCACCCCGCCCGGAGCGGCGGAGCGGGCCCGGGGCCGTGCCACCGGCTGGCAGTACCGGCAGGCGCTGGTGGCGCTCGGTACGGCCCCGTTCTCGGGCCACCTCACCGTCGACTCCCTGCTCGACGACGCCCGGACCGCGACCGGGCCCGTACCGGACCGGCCCGCACCGGCGCGCGGCACAGCCGACCCGGGCCCGCCCGGCCCGCCACCGGACCCGGCCGCGGACCCGGCGCCGGACACGGGACGCGAGGCGCTCCGGAACGGACGGCCCCCCGGGGAGCGGGACCCCCGGCGGCACGGGCCGGCACGGGGCGGGCCCCGGGGCGCCCGGCGCGGCACGGAACCGGCGGGACCCCCCGCGCCCGCCGCCGGCGGAGCGCCGGCCCCCCTGACCGACGCCGAAACCCGGGTCGCGGCGCTCGCCGCCGACGGGCTGCCCAACCGGGCCATCGCCCGGGAACTCGCCGTCACCCCCCGCACCGTGGAACAGCACCTGACGAAGGCCTACCGGAAGCTCGGCATCCGGGGGCGCCCCCAGCTGGCCGCGGCACTCGGACGAACCGCTACGGAGGAAACGACATGAACCCCCTGCTCCACCGCCGACAGGAACTCGGCCTGCTCACGGCGGCGTTGGACGCCACGGGCCACGGAGCGGGAGGCGGGTCGCTGACGGTGGTCACCGGGGGCATCGGCATGGGCAAGACCGCCCTGCTGAGGGCCCTGCCGGAACTCGCCGAACGCCGTGGCGTGCGCGTCCTCACCGCCGGCGGAGCCCCGCACGAACAGGCCTTCCGCTTCGGTGTGCTCGACCAGCTGCTGACCCCGCTGCTGCCCGCCACAGGGGCCGCCGCCCTCCCGCCCGGGGAACACACCGGTCCGGACTCCGGCCCCGGACAGGACGCCACCCGGCTCGCCCTGGTCGCCGAACACGCCGACCGCAAACCGCTGCTCCTGCTGGTGGACGACCTCCAATGGGCCGACACCGCCTCGCTGCGCTGGCTCGCGCGGCTGGCCGGACAGCTGCCCCGGCTGCGCGTGACCCTCGTCGCCGCCCTGCGCGAAGGGGACCCCGGCGAGGACGAACCTCGCCTCCACCACCTCACCGGTCGCGCCGCCGCCGTCCTGCGGCTGAGCCCGCTGTCCGTCGGTGCCACCGCCGACCT
>NZ_JZWV01001389.1 GCF_000966975.1 Streptomyces katrae
CCCCCGCCGCCCTCGTCGGCGCCCGCCTCGGGCGGCCCGTGGACCAGGCCTGCGCCCGCGCCTGCCACGAGGCGACCGGGGGACACCCCCTGCTCCTGACGGCCACCCTCGACGCCCTGACCGCCGCCGGGCCACAGGCCCACGGGGGGAGGCTGCCCGACGCACGGGACATCCGCGGGATCCGCCCCGACGCCCTGCGCGAACGCCTCGCGGTGGCCCTGCGCGGCCAGCGGCCCCCGGTGTGGCGCCTCGCGGCGGCCCTCGCCGTCCTCGGCGGTGACCCCGGACACGCCGAGGCCCCCGGAGACACGGAGAGCGCCGGTGAGGACCCCGCCGCCCGGCTCGCCGGGCTCGACGCCACCGGCCGGGCCGAGGCGGTGCGGGTGCTGCGGCGGCTCGGGCTGCTGGCGGAGGGTCCCGTACCCCGGTTCGTCCACCCGGTCGTCGCGGACGCCGTGGAGGAGACGCTGGCCCCCGCCGAAGCCCGGGACCTGCGGCTGCGCGCCGCCCTCCTGCTCCACCAGGGCGGGCACCCCGCCGAGCGGGCCGCCGACCAGCTGCTCGCCGTCC
>NZ_JZWV01001390.1 GCF_000966975.1 Streptomyces katrae
CCTGCGAGGAGCCCTGGGCGCAGGACGTCCTGCGGGCCGCCGCGGCCGCCGCCCTGCGCCGCACGGACCCCGAAGCCGCCGCCCGCTACCTGCGCCGCGCCCTGCTCCTCAGCCCGCCCGACGGACCCGCCCGCGCCGAGCTCCTCGTCGAACTCGCCACCGTCGAACGCGATTTCGCCCCCAGAGCGGCACTGCGCCACCTCACCCAGGCCCTGCTCCTCCTCCCGGACCCGGCCCGGCAGGCCGAAGTGGCGGGCCGGATCCCGCCGTTCCTCCTCGACGACTGCCCGCCCGCCACCCTCGACACCGTCGCCGCCACGGCAACCGG
>NZ_JZWV01000180.1 GCF_000966975.1 Streptomyces katrae
AGCCGGCCTTGGCGGTGTCGCCGAGGCGGCGCATCTGTTCGATCAGGCCGGGGCGGTGTTCGTGGAACTCCTCCTTGGGCAGGAGGTCGGCTTCGGAGACCACGCCGACGACGCGGCCCTCGCCCTCGATGACGGGGAGGGCGGTGACCTTCCAACGCCCCATGGCGGCGGCGATGTCCTTGAAGCCGGTCTCGGGAGTGATGGCGATGACGTTGGTGGTCATCACGTCGGCGACGGTGTACGGGGTGGAGGCCATGGCGGGTTCCTCAGCGGGCGTGGGCGAGCGGGGTTCCGCTGCCGTGAGGGGCGAACAGGTCGAGGAGCCGGGTGCGGGCGGCGTCGAGCCGGTCGGCGATGACCGCGGCCACGGCGGTGGAGACGGAGCGGCCGACGGCCGAGTCCTCGGTGCACAGCTCCCGTACGGCGGCGGCGTCGAACTCGAGGGCGATCACGTCGTGGGTGGCGGTGGCGCCCAGGTGCCAGGTGTAGGGGCGGAACATCCAGGACCAGCCGAGCAGTTCGCCGTAGCCGAGGGTGTCGATGATGGCGTCCTTGTGGCCGGGCACGTGGGTGTCCAGGTCGACGGTGCCGCACTCGATGATCCAGAACTTCTCGGCCCGCCGGCGCTCCTTGAAGATGCGGGTGCCGGCCGGGAACGTGACCCGGTGGGAGTGGGCGAGCAGGGCCTCGCGTGCTTCCGGGGTCATCTGCTCGAGGATGCTGTGCAGGGTGCTCATGGGGTGCCTCCAGCCCTTTCCCCTCACCGTGCGCCGGGTGCCGCGGGAGCCGGGAGGGCCGCGCGGTGCAGACCGCGGGACCGTCCGGCCCTCCTCAGCGGACCAGGACGGCCTCCCCGGACCTGGGTACGACGGCCGTCCAGCCCAGCTCGTCCGTGATCCGGTCGCGCAGGGTCTCGGCGGCGCTCTCCTCGCCGTGGACGAGGTAGGTCGTGTGCGGGGGCGGCGCGGTGCGCAGCCAGTCGACGATCTGGCCGGCGTCGGCGTGGGCGGAGAAGTGCGGGACGTCGGCGACCTCGGCGCGCACGGGGACGTACTCGCCGAACATCTTCAGCACCCGTGCGCCGTCCACCAGGTCCCGGGCCCGGGTCCCGGCGGCGGCGAAGCCCACGATGACGACGGCGTTGCGGGGGTCGGGCAGGGTGCGGTGGAGGTGGTGCAGGACGCGGCCGCCGGTGGCCATGCCGGCGGAGGACACGATGATCGCCGGGCCGGTGGCGCCGTTGATGTCGATCGACTCCTGGACGGTGCGGGCGGCGAGGAACGGATCCGGGCTGATGGCGGCCTCGCCGGCGGCGATGATCTCGGGCCGCAGCTCGGGCGCGTGGGAGCGGACGGCGTCGCGGTAGACGTCGAGGGCGGCCAGGGCCATGGGGCTGTCGACGTAGACGGGCACGTGGCGGGGGAGCGTGCCGTCGTCCCGGAGCGCGGCGAGTTCGTGCAGGACGACCTCGGTGCGGTCGATCGCGAAGGCCGGGATGACCACCGTGCCGCTCCGGGACAGCGCGCGGGTGATCACCGAGGCGAATTCGCGTCGCGCGGTCTCGTGGTCGTGCCGGCGGTTGCCGTACGTCGACTCCATGAGGAGGGCGTCGGCGCCGGTGAACGGCTCGGGCGGCAGGAGGAGCGGGTGGCCGGGCCGGCCGAGGTCGCCGCTGGTGGCGAGGGTGTGGCCGTCCTCCAGGGTCAGATGGGCCCAGGCGGAGCCGAGGATGTGGCCGCCGTGGTGGAGCGTGAGCTTCGTCCCGCCCATGATCTCGACCTCGCTGCCGACGGGAACCGGGTCGAAGAACTTCACCGTGTGGTCGACGTCGTCATCGTCGTACAGGGGCTTGGCGGGCCGGTGCTTGGACCAGCCGTGCCGGTTGGCGTGCTCGGCGGCCTCCGTCTGCAGCTTCGCGCTGTCGCGGAGCACGATCTCGGCGAGGCGGGCGGTGTACGCGCTGGTCAGGACGGGCCCGCGGAAACCCTGCCGGACCAGCCGCGGCAGGTACCCGCAGTGGTCCAGGTGGGCGTGGGTGACCACGACCGCGTGGATGTCGGCGGCGTCGCAGGGCAGCTTGTCCCAGTTGCGGCGCCGCAGGTCCGCCATGCCCTGGAAGAGCCCGCAGTCGACGAGGATCCGGGCGTGGTCGCTCTCGACGAGGAACTTGCTCCCGGTGACCGTCCGCACGCCGCCCAGGAAGCGGACCAGTGCGGGGCGGGACCTGGCGGGGGCGGGTGCGAAAGACGGGGTCGGCAGGGACATGG
>NZ_JZWV01000189.1 GCF_000966975.1 Streptomyces katrae
AACCCGACCGCAGCCGCCGCCCCCACGTGCACGCCGGCTGACGGTCGGCACGAGGAGGCGGAGACGGATCCCGGGCCCGGGAGGAGTTCCTCGGGCTCGGGATCCTCGTCGTACGAGCGGCGGCATAGGGTGTCAGCAACGCGTCAGAATCGCCGCAGACCGTGTCAGAGGACCGTCAGCGATCCGGCCCCGCAACCCCTCCCTGCCGTTGGATGGGCCTCCTGAACGGATCGACGGGGGAGGAAGCATGCCGCAGGTGGTCGTAGGTGTCGGTGGGGGCCTGGGCGGCCTGGGAGTACTTCACCGGGCCGCTGTCGAGGCCCGGCTGCGGCGGGTGGAGCTGTGCGCGGTACTGGCGTGGCAGGCCCCGGACGGCGGACCGGGCAGCCGCACCTCCTGCGGAGCACCGGTCCTGGCACTGTGCCGGTCGGCCGCGGCGCACCGGCTGCGGGAGGTGCTCGGCACCGCGTTCGGCGCCGGGGCCCCGGACCTCACCGTCACGGGCCTCACCGTGCGGGGCACGGCGGGCGCCGCGCTCGTCGACGTCGCGCGCGACCCGGACGACCTGCTCGTGGTGGGCTCGGGCCCCCGAGGACCGCTGCGCCGCCTGCTGCGCCCCTCCGTCGCCCGCTACGTCCTCGCGCACGCGGCCTGCCCCGTCCTGACCGTACCCCCGTCCCCGCTCCAGGCCGAGTACGAGGCGGTCCACCGCCGCAACTCCTGGCGGCTACCGCTCGACGCCCGGGAACTCGCCTGACGCCGCGGGGCCGCTTCTGCTCCGCCGGGCTCGCCGTCCGTCCGGGTCCGGTACAGGCTCCTGTGGTCGCCCGTACGGGCCAACGGTGCCCCCGCGGACCTCGACTCCGACGCCGTCCCGGACACGTCGAACACCGGCCAGTACGCCACCGCCGAAGTGACCACCGGTGCCCCGGCACCGTCGACCACACCATCGACGCCGGCCTCTACCTCAACCGGCTCTGACCCGCCCCGGTCGTAGCGCGGGCGCCCCCCGCGCTACGACCGCGGCACCGCCATGTGGCCCGCTCGAGGTGTTCCCCATCCAGCCCGCGCGTCGAGATGGCTCCGGGCCAGTTCGGCCAGGGCGGGGCCCTGTTCATAGGCGAGCGGCGCGAGTTCCGGGGGCGGGACGTAGCCGTCCGGCATCCGCCCGTAGGCCTGCTCCATCAACTGCCGGTAGGCGTCGGCGAGGAGGCCCGGCCAGTCGCCGGTCAGCGGCGGGCGCATCCGTGACTCCGCCGCCAGCGCCGCGTGGTGGGACACGGCCTCCTCGACGGCCTCCGTGATGCTCCGGTCGGCGATGGGCGCCCGGTCGGGCCGCCAGGGTGCCAGCCAGGGGCTCGGCGTGCCGTGGAGGATCTGGGCGGTGAGCTCCTGGGCGATCAGCGGTGAGGCGTGCAGGCCGTCGCGGTGGGTGCCGGTGGCGACCCACAGGCCGGGGCGGCCGGTGGCGCCGAGGAGCGGGTGGCCGTCCAGGCCGACGGGCCGGTTGCCGTGGTGGACCCGGTCGACGCGGGCGGTGGCCAGGCCGTGGTGGAGCTGGCCGAGTCCGGCGTCCAGCAGGAAGCGCAGTGCGCCCGCGGTCGGCGCTTCGCCGGGTTCCAGGGCAGGGGCGGCGGAGGCGCCGAGGTACCAGCCGCCGTCGGCCTGGGGGACGGCGTGCAGTCCGCACGCGTACGCGCGGTTGGGCGTACGGAGTACCACCGGCGGCGCCGGCTGAGGTGCGCGGACGCTGACGGCCGTGCCCTCCGCCGAGACCACCGGCAGCACGGGCAGCTCGGGATCCAGGCCGGTGAGCAGCGGACTCGTCCACGCCCCGGCCGCGACGACGACCTTCTCCGCCCGGAACACGCCGTCGGGGGTGGTCAGTTCGTATTCCTCCCCGGCTGCCCGCAGCCGTCCGGACCCGGTGCGCAGGACGTTGGGCAGCGCCCTCAGGGCCGTGTCCAGGGTGTCCAGCCAGCGGCGGGCGTCCAGGAAGCCCTCCTGTGGCAGGAAGAGCGCGCGCAGCGCGCGGTCGTTGTCCAGCGGCCGGTAGGACGGCACGTCCGGGACGTCGACGTCCTCCACCGGCAGACCGTACCGGGCGCCCGCGCCCCGCATGGCCTCCGTCGCCTCCTCGTCCAGGGGCCCGGAGACCGCGTTGAGGAGGACGTACGTGCCCGTGCCGTACCCGTCCGGGCCGGGCGGAGCGACCTCCTCGGCGACGGCACGCACCCGCTGCCGCCAGGCGGGCCACAACCGCGCCGCCTCCACCGCCATACCGGTACGCAGCGTGCCGTGGCGGGTCCGCAGGCCGGCGGCCGTCACCTCGCCCAGCACCCCCAGCATCGCGCCGGCCGCCCGCGAGGCCCCCGGCCCCCGCCTGCCCGACAAGACCACCCGCACCGACGGTTCGGCGCTCGCCAGCGCGTAGGCCACCGAACGGCCCAATACCCCTGCCCCCACCACCAGCACGTCCGCCACAGAACTCCCTCCGGCCCCACCTGGACTTCGACCGGGCACCGGGCCGGTCGGCTCGAGTATCACTGGCGTCGGGGCATGACACGCCCGTGAGTCTGGAAAGGTTGGCCCGGCGCAGAACCTGCGCCCGAACGCGTACCACCTCCGTCGACCGGGAGAGAAGCATGACCATCAAGGACATCGGGCCCGAACCCCAGAGTTTCGACCTCGAGCGGGCGACGCTGGAGAACACCGACTACCGCTCGGTCGCCTGGTCCGGGAAGTACCTCCAGCTGACCCTCATGTCGATCCCGGTGGGCGAGGACATCGGGCTGGAGGCACATCCGGAGACCGACCAGTTCCTCCGGCTCGACGCGGGCCGCGGCCGTGTCCAGATGGGCAGCGCGAAGGACCGGCTCGACTTCGACCGGGAGGTCGAGGACGGCTGGGCGGTCTTCGTACCCGCCGGCACCTGGCACAACGTCACCAACATCGGTGACGAGCCCTTGCAGCTCTACGCCGTGTACGCGCCGGTCCACCACGCGCCGGACAAGGTCCACGCGACGTTCGCGGACGCGGAGCGCGACGAGGCCGCGGGCGGCGACGAGCCGCCGAGCTGGTCGGTCCAGCCCGCCCGGCAGGTGTCGGACGAGCACGCCTGACCGGGATCCTGCTCCGACCGCCGGAACGGATGGGGTTGCGGCGGTCGGCCGCCGCGGGCACCTGCCATACGCCCGCCACGCTGCGGCAACAACGGGCGGCGAGAATCGGCCCCGGGGCCGGGGCCGCACTCCCGCACCCTCTCCCATCCCACCCTGGAGCATTCCCGTGACGCTGCTGACGACCTGGCCGGAGAGCGGCCCCGAGACCGTCGTACGCCGTACCTCCGAGCCCGGCGAGATCGCCGCGGCCCTGGCGCCGCTCGGAGTCCGCTACGAACAGTGGCCGGTGCGCGACGACGTTCCGGCGGACGCCGACAGCGATACCGTCCTCACCGCCTACCGGGCCGAGATCGACCGGCTGACCGCGGCGGAGGGCTTCGCCACCGTCGACGTGGTCGCCCTGCACCCGAGTGACGACCCCGGCTTCGCCGGGAAGGCGAAGGCCGCGCGGGAGAAGTTCCTGGAGGAACACACGCACGATGACGACGACGAAGTGCGCTTCTTCGTCGCGGGCTCCGGCATCTTCTACCTCCACGTGGACGGTGAGGTCCACGCGGTGCTGTGCGAGCGCGGGGACCTCCTCGGCGTGCCCAGGGGCACCACCCACTGGTTCGACATGGGCACCCGGCCGGCCTTCACCGCGATCCGCTTCTTCCACGAGGAGGACGGCTGGATCGGCAGCTTCACCGGCAGTGGCATCTCGCGGCGCTTCCCCGACTTCGACACGATCGCGGCGCAGTACGCGGAGTACGCGGAGTACGCGGAGTACCCGGCGTGAGTCCGGGAGCGGAGGCCGTCGTACTGGACATCGAGGGCACCACGAGCTCCACCGGCTTCGTCACCGACGTGCTCCACCCGTACGCGCGCCGGCGGTTCGGCGCCCTGCTCGCCGAGCGGTCCGGGGAACCGGAGGTGGCCCGCGCCCTCGCCCAGGTGCGGGCCGAGCTGGAGGAGCCGCACGCGGGACCGGCACGGATCGAGGAGGCACTGAACGCCTGGCTCGACGCGGACCGCAAAGTGACGCCGCTGAAGACGCTCCAGGGGGTGCTGTGGGCCGAGGGGTTCGCACGCGGCGACCTCGTCTCGCACTTCTACGGGGACGTGGTCCCCGCGCTGCGACGGTGGCGTGCGGCGGGCCTACGGCTGTACGTGTACTCGTCCGGTTCGGTCGCCGCCCAGCGGGCGTGGTTCCGCCACAGCCCCGAGGGGGATCTGCGCGACCTCGTCACCGGCTGGTACGACACGGAGAACGCGGGACCGAAACTGGAGGCGGCATCCTTCCGGGCGATCGCCGCGGACACCGGGATCCCGCCCGCCCGGCTGCTGTTCCTCCGGGGGAGCCGTACTACGAGCAGGGGCCGGGGGAGCACCCGCAGGCCCGGACCTTCGAGGACATCGACCCGGTGGGGAGCGGAGCATGACGGCGGTGACCGGCCTGGAGCAGGCGGGGGCGGTACTGGCGGCCGAGGCGGCGCGGTTCGCCTCCTTCGGCTGGATGCGCGGCACCTCGGGCAACCTGTCGGTACTCCTCTCCCGCGAGCCCTTCCGGCTGGCCGTCACGGCCGGCGGGCACGACAAGGGTGAACTCACCGCCGAGGACGTGGTGCTGGTCGACGGGCGGGGTGCGGCGGTGGGCGGTGGCAGGCCGTCCGCCGAAGCGGAGCTGCACGCCCGGGTGGCACGCCTCACCGGTGCGAAAGCGGTGGTGCACGTGCACACGGTCGCCTCCGTCCTCATGGGGCGCAGGCAGCCCGGCGGCATCGTCCTGAAGGACCTGGAGATGCTCAAGGGGATCGGCCATCCGGCGGAGGGGGAGGAGGTGACCCTGCCCGTGATAGCCAACAGCCAGGACATGCGGGTGCTCGGAGACCGCCTGGAGGCCGCCCGCGACCCGCGCATGCCGGCGGTGGTCGTTGCGGGGCACGGCCTGTACGTGTGGGGCGACTCACCGCGCCAGGCGCGTCACCACACCGAGGTCGTGGAGTGGCTCCTGGAACTGGAGCTGGCGGCCGGCTGACGTACGCCTCCGCGCCCAGGGCGCCCCCCTGCGAGGGGAGCGCCCCTTCGGCATGCCCGGATCGGGGGCCGGGCCCGCGCCCCGGTCCGGGCCGGGCTCAGGCCAGGTGCAGACCGGGCAGTTCACCCGCCGAGACCTCCAGGACACCCCTTTCGGTGACCAGGGCGGTCACCAGACCACCCGGCGTCACGTCAAAGGCGGGGTTGTGGCCGCGGGAGCCCGCCGGGGCGGTACGGACACCCGCCCACTCCAACACCTCCGCCTCGTCCCGCAGTTCGATGGTGATGCCGTCTCCGTGCGGGGTCGCCAGGTCCACCGTCGTGGTGGGGGCGGCCACGACGAACGGGATGCCCGCGTACGCACAGGCCAGCGCGATGCCGACCGTGCCGACCTTGTTCGCGGTGTCGCCGTTCGCCGCGATCCGGTCGGCGCCCACCACCGCCACGTCGACCTCCCCGCGCAGAATGGTTCCGGCCGCCGCGCCGTCGGCCTGGACGTAGTGCGCGATGCCCTCCTGGGCCAGCTCCCAGGCGGTCAGCCGGGCACCCTGCAGGAGCGGTCGCGTCTCGTCGGCGTACACCGTCTCCAGCCGTTCGCGCGCGTGCAGTTCCCGGATCACGCCGAGCGCAGTGCCCCAGCCGGCCGTGGCGAGCGCCCCGGTGTTGCAGTGCGTCAGGACGCGCAGCGGGCGGTCCTCGCCCTGCCGCTTCAGCAGCCAGTCCGCGCCGTGCGCGCCCAGTGCGTGGTTGGCCTCCACGTCCTCGCGCTGCACGGCGGCCGCCTCGGCCAGTACCGCCGTCACGCCGTCGTCCAGCCGGGCCAGCACCCGGTCCACGGAGACGGCCAGGTTGACCGCGGTCGGCCGCGCCGCCCGGATCCGGGCCACCTCCGCCCGTATCCGGCTGCCGTCCCACCCTTCGCGCTCCGCCTGGAGCAGCGCGATCGCCACGCCGTACGCCCCGGCGGCGCCGATCGCCGGGGCGCCGCGCACCACCAGCCGCCTGACCGCGTCGACCAGCCCGTCCACGTCCGTGACGCGCAGCACCACCTCACGGTGCGGCAGAGCGGTCTGGTCGATCAGCGCGAGACCGTCTCCGGCCCACTCGACGGCACGCAGTTCCCTGGTCATGACGATGCACTCCAAAGGCTTGGAAGAAGGGAGGGGGAGGGAGGGGTGCGCGTCACCGTACAGCAGTCCCGGGAACCACAGTTCGAGACGGAAGACGGGCCGGCCACACCTGGTGCTACTCTCCTGGCCTCGACGATCCGTCGCCCCCAGTCCGAGGAGGAGAGCGCACATGCTGCTGACGCTGCGCCGCTACCTCGACTACGGCCGGTGCGCCAGCGACGCCTGTCGCGGCTGAGCGCCCCCTCGCCGAACCACTGACGAGCGCTTTCACAACTCGTCGGATTTCACACCGATTTCATCGAAGCATCGCGCCGTTCACACCCGAGCGGCCGCCCACCCCCGCGCACCCCCGAGCTGCCGTACTCCCGTACGCCCTGCCGCCGTGCCGTCCTGGAAGGTCACCTCCATGTCCCGGAGATCCCGAATCCGCGCCCTTCGAGCCGCCGCGACCGTGGCGGGAGGCGTCCTCCTCGCCACCGGCTGCAACGCGGCGGCGGCGAAGAAGGAGGAGGGCGGCAAGGGCGCCGGCCCGGCGTTCACGCTCGTCACCCCCGACGCGGTGGGGCAGAACGAGTTCCTGAAGCTCTCCGTGGACGGGGTGAAAGCCGCGGCCAAGGCCCGCTCGGGAAGCTCCAGGGTGTACGAGTCCACCGACGCGGCCTCCCGGCAGCTGAACGTCCAGGCCGCCGTCGACGCCAAGCCCGCCGTCATCGTCCTGGTCGGCTTCGAGTTCGCCGACCTGGTGGCCCGGCAGGCCGAGGACCACCCGGACCAGAAGTTCCTCGTGGTCGACGCCTGCACCGGGAAGACGTACGCCAACGTGAGCTGCGCCGTCTTCCGCGAGCACGAAGCCGTCTTCCTGGCCGGTGCCGAAGCCGGGCTGCTCACCAAGAGCGGCAAGGTCGGGGCGGTCGACGTCATCGACACCCCCCAGTTCCGGCGGTACAGCGACCCGTTCGCGGCCGGGGCCAAGGCGGTCACACCGTCGAGCGAGGCGTCCACCCGCTTCGTCGGCGGCCAGTCCCCCTTCAACGACTCGGCCCGCGCGAAGGAGCAGGCGAACTCCCTGATCTCCGGTGGGACCGACCAGGTGATGGCGGCCGCGGCCGCGGGCAACTACGGCGTCTTCGAGGCGGCGAAGGCCAAGGGCGCCTTCGCGTACGGCGTGGACGTCAACCAGTGCGCCACCGCGCCCGGCACCGTCGTCGACAACGTCATCAAGAAGACCGACGTCGCCGTCCGCAAGGGCATCGATCAGGTGCTCGGCGGCCAGGCCGGGGGGACCGCCTCCTACGGGCTCAAGGAGGGCGGCATCAGCCTGACCGGCCTGGAGGAGAACGTCGCCGGATCCCAGTGCGTCATCGCACAGCACCCCCAGGTCCTCGACCGGGTGAAGCAGCTGCGCGACCAGATCGTCTCCGGGGAGCTGAAGGTCGATGACCCGGCTGCCAAGTAGCCCCGAAGAGGCGGTCGTCGAGCTCACCGGCATCACCAAGCGCTACCCCGGCACCCTTGCGAACGACGCCGTCGACCTGACCGTGCGGAGCGGCGAGATCCACGCCCTCATGGGGGAGAACGGTGCCGGGAAGTCCACCCTCATGTCCGTCCTGTACGGGGAGGTGCGGCCGGACGCGGGCACGATCCGGCTCGGCGGGCGCGAAGTCCGCTTCTCCGGCCCGTCGGACGCGATCCGCGCCGGACTCGGGATGGTCCACCAGAGCTTCCGGCTCTTCGACTCGCTGACCGTCGCCGAGAACGTCCTCTTCGGCGCCGAACCCCGCCGCCGCGGACTCCTCGACCGCGCGGCCGCGCGCCAGCGGGTCGCCGCACTCGCCGAGGAACACGGGCTGCCCGTCGACCCCGACGCCCGCGTCGGCACCCTGCCCGTCGGAGTGCGGCAGCGGGTGGAGATCCTCAGACTGCTGCACCGCGGCGCCCGCGTCCTGATCCTCGACGAACCGACGGCCGTGCTCACCCCCGACGAGGCAGGACGCCTGTTCACCGTCCTGAAGTCGCTGGCCACGCAGGGCCGTTCCGTCGTCCTCGTCACCCACAAGCTCCACGAGGTGCTGGAGGGCACCGACCGTGTCACCGTCCTGCGCGACGGCCGGGTCACCGCCCGGCTGCGGACCCGCGACACCACCGCGGGCGAACTCGCCGAGGCGATGACCGGCCGCCGCGTGGACCTCGACCGCGTGCACCCACCCGGCACTCCCGGCCCGGAGGTGCTGACCGTGACCGGAGTACGCGGGGTGGACCTGACCGTGCGGGCCGGTGAGATCGTCGGCATCGCCGGTGTCGCCGGCAACGGCCAGAGCGAACTCGTCGAGGCCCTCGCCGGCCTGCGCCCCGTCGGCACCGGCCGCATCGAACTCGCCGGACACGACATCACCCACGCCCCACCCGCCCGGCGCCGTGCGGCCGGCCTCGCCCACATACCCGAGGACCGCACGGCCGTGGGCACCGCGCCCACCGCCTCCGTCGCGGACAACCTGGCGATGGGCCACCACAGGCGGCGGCTCGCCACCCGCCGCGGACTGCTGCGCCCCGCCGTCCTGCGCGCACACGCCCGTAGC
>NZ_JZWV01000190.1 GCF_000966975.1 Streptomyces katrae
CCCGTACCCTGATCGACCGCTTCGGCATCAAGACGCCCTCACCCGCCACCCCGGCCGGCGCACTGTCCGGCGGCAACCTCCAGAAACTCCTCGTCGGCCGTGAACTCGCCCACGAGGCACCCCTGCTGCTCGTGGAACAGCCCACGCGCGGCGTGGACATCGGCGCGGTCCGGCACATCCACGACCAGCTGATCGCCTACCGCGACGCGGGCCACGCGGTGCTCCTCGTCTCGGCGGAACTCAGCGAGATCCGCGCCCTGTCCGACCGGGTCCTCGTCATGTACGAGGGCCGGATCTCGGCCTCCTACACCCGCGAAGAGGCCGACGAACGCACCCTGGGCCTCGCCCTCGCCGGAGCGGAGGCCCGACCGGCATGACCGCCCCCACCACCACCCCCTCCGCGCGTACGGAACTCCTGCGCTCTCCCGTCCTGTTCTCCGTCGTCGCCGCCCTCGTCATCGGGGCGCTCCTGCTCGCCGGCGCCGGGGCGGACCCGCTCACCGGATACACCGCCCTGTTCAGCGGCTCCCTCGGCCCCGACGGGATCGCCGCCACCCTGACCACCGGCACCAGCGTCCTCGGCATGGCCCTCGCACTGGCCGTACCGCTGCGCGGCGGACTCATCAACCTCGGCGGCGACGGCCAACTGGTCCTCGGCGGCCTCGCCGCCACGGTCACCGGCCTCTACGTCCCCCTGCCCGCGCCCCTCGCCGTGGCCGCGGCCCTGCTGGCCGGCATGGCCGCCGGCTGCGCGTACGCCGTCCTCGCCGCGGTCTGCGAAACCCGGCTCGGGGTTCCCCTGCTGGTCAGCAGCCTGCTCCTGTCCTACCCGGCCGTGTCCTTCGCCTCGTACCTGGCGCGCTACCCGCTCAAGGAGCCCGGCTCCAGCCTCCCGCAGACCCGGCGGCTGCCCGAAGGCGTCGCCCTGCCCGCCCTCGGAGCGACCACGATCACCGTCGGCCTGCTCCTCGTCGCCGCCGCGGCCGTCGTCCACGCCTTCGTCGACGCGCGCACCAGCTCCGGGTACGAGGTCCGCATGACCGGCCTGAATCCCCGGTTCGCCGCCTACGCCGGTGTGGACCGGCCCCGGCTGACGCTGCGCCTGATGGCCGCCTCCGGCGCCCTCGCCGGCCTGGTCGGGGCGATCGGGGTGCTGAGCTTCCCGTACCGCTTCCTCGACGGCGCGCTCACGGCGCCCGGCTACACCTGGACCGGGCTGACGGCGGCGCTGCTCGCCGCCGCCGCACCGCCCGGCACCGTCCTCGCCGCCTTCTTCTTCACCGCCCTGCAGGTCGGCGGCCTGAGCATGGAGCGCGCCACCGAGGTACCGCGCGAGCTGACCCAGGTACTGCAGGCCCTGGTCGTCGTCTTCCTCGCCGCCCGGCTGCGGATGCCCCGGCGCCCGGCCGGCCGGGGTACGCGCGGCGCCGGGAAGGAGGCCGCCCGATGACCCCCGACCTCGACCTCCTCCTGTCGGTACTGCGCGCGCTGACCCCGATCCTGCTCGCCGCCCTCGGCGGGGCGATCTGCGAGCGGGCCGGCGTGTTCAACATCGGCCTCGAAGGCATGATGCTGATCGGCTGCTTCAGCGCCGTCGCCACGAGCTGGTTCACCGGCAGCCCGTGGC
>NZ_JZWV01000191.1 GCF_000966975.1 Streptomyces katrae
ACGAGCGGGTTCACCGGCAGCCCGTGGCTCGGTACGGCCGCGGCAGCGCTGGCCGCCGCCGCGTACTCCCTGATCCTGGCCGTGGGCGCGGTCACCCTGCGCGGCGACGCCGTCGTGCTGGGCGTGGCCATGAACCTCCTCGCCCTCGGACTCACCGGATTCCTGCTGCGTACGGTCTTCGGCGTACGGGGCACCTTCGACGACCCCGCCCTCACCGGGCTCCCCCTGATCGGCGGACAGTCTCCGCTCGCCTACCTCTCCTGGGCCGCCGTCGCCCTCACGGCCTTCGTCCTCACCCGGCACGTGTGGGGACTGCGGCTGCGCGGGGCGGGCCAGGCACCCGACGCCGCGGCGGCCCTGGGCGTGAGCCCCGTCGCGTACCGCTACGCCGCGGTCCTCGCGTCCGGGGTCCTGTGCGGCCTCGGCGGAGCCCAACTGGCCCTCGGCAACGTCACGCTCTTCTCCGAGAACATGACCGCGGGCCGCGGCTGGATCGCCGTGGTCGCCGTCATGCTCGGGCGCGCCGCACCCGTGGGCGTACTGCTCTCGGCGCTGCTGTTCGCCCTCGCCGAAGCGGTCGGCTTCCGCCTGCAGGGCCTCGGCCTGCCGCAGCAGGCCACGGACGCCGCCCCGTACGCCGTCACCCTCGCGGCGCTCTTCCTGACCACGGCGCGACGCCGCCGTGCCGCCCGTACGACAACCGGAGCCGCCGTATGACGCTGGACCCGCTGCCCCTCACCCGCATCCCGGGCACCGGCCTGCCCTCCTCCGCGCTGGTGGTGGGCGACCCGGCACGGGCCGCGGCCGTCGCGGAACTCCTGGACGGGGCCGAGGAGGTGTCCCACCACCGTGAGTACCGCCTCTTCACCGGGAGTTGGGCAGGCCTGCCCGTGGCCGTCGCCTCCCACGGGGTCGGCGGCCCCGGAGCGATCCTGCTCTTCCGGGAGCTGGCCGACGCGGGCGTGCGCACCCTCATCAGACTGGGCACCGCGGGGGCGATCCGCTCCGGCATCGCCGACGGCGACCTGGTGATCGCGGAGGGCGCGGTCCGCGACGACGGGGTGAACGGACAGCTGCTGCCGCCGGAGTATCCCGCGGTGGCCGCGCCGGAGGCGGTCCTCGCCCTCGCCAGGGCGGCCCGCGAGGCATCCGCCCCCCACCACCGGGGCATCGTCTGGACCCGCGCCGCGTTCCAGCCCGGCCTGCTCCCCGTCACCGAGTACGGGAAGGCGGGCGTCGCCGCGATCGAGATGGAACTCTCCGCGCTGCTGGTGACGGCCTCCCTGCGCGGACTGACGGCGGGCGGCGTGCTGGTGGTGGACGGGACGAACGCCGACGACCTCGTGGACGTGGAGGCCACCGGCGGCTACGACCCGCACCGCCAGGTGGTCGCGGACGGTGTCGGACGGGCCGCCGCCGTGGCCCTGGAGGCCCTGCGGCTGCTGGCCGAGGACGGGAGGTGAGTTCACGGGCCTGCCGTGGAGGGCGTGGCCGTCCAGGCGCCGGCCGCCGTGTCGAAGCGGACGAGTCCCAGGTCGGCGAAGGCGTGCAGCCAGCCCTCCATGGGCCACCGGCCCCACCGGCGGTGGAAGAGGGCGCCGTTGCGGAGGATGTCGTGGAGGTGCCGTACCGGCGGGTCTTCCACGGGATGGTGCTGGTGGTACGCGGGTGCTCCGCCGAGCCAGCACAGGTCGACACCCGCACGGTGTGCGAGGCAGGCGAAGTCGGTGTCCTCGCCGCCGTAGCCGGTGTACTCCTCGCAGAATCCGCCGATGCGCCTCCAGGTCGAGGCGGTCAGCGTGAACGACAGGGACCAGAAGAGGTCCGGATCGCCCCCGGTCAGCAGTTGGTCCGGTCGCGGTACCGGGCGGCCGGGGTGCGGGTCGGCCAGTTCCGGGAGGCCGGCGAGCCGGTACCCGCCGACGGGCGGGGGAGGCAGGTAGGTGACGGTTCCGCAGAGGAGCACCCCGTTGACGGCCGCCTCGGTGTACCGGCCGACGCTCTGCGGGCCGGGGACGCAGTCGACGTCGAGGAAGACCAGGACGTCCGCCCCGAGTGCGAGGGCCCGGCGGGCCCCGGCGTTGCGGGCGGCGGCCAGCGGGAAGCGGCCGGAGCGGGGAACGGCCATGGGCACCACGGTGGCCGCGGGGCTGCCGCGGGCGGCGATCGCTGCGGCAATCGCATCGTCCATGGTGACGACCACGTAGGTGTCGGGCCGGCGGTCGGACCGGGAGAGCGCGGTCTGCTGGAGGGCCAGGTGCCGGTGCCGGCCCGCCACCAGGGTGATCACGGCCACGTGGGGGGCGGCCGTGGGTGTGTGGTCCGGGCGGTTCATGATGCCCCGGGCATCGCGGCCAGAGCGTCGAGGGCCCGGGCGGCGCGCCGGGCGCCGTCGCCGGGGGCCCAGCCGGACCAGGCGTCGCCGTCGAGGGCCGCCGCCTCGGCGAGGACGGACGGCCACTGCGGTGGGTCGGGCCAGTGCTCGCGCACCACGGCCAGTCCGGCCTCGCGCAGCGCCCTGCCGGTGGCGTGCTGTTCGCCGTAGGGCCGTTCCTGGGGCAGGACGACCGTGGGGCGGCGCGCGGCCGCGCACTCGGCGACGGCGTTCTGGCCGCCGTGGGTGATGACCACGTCGGCGGCGCAGATCCGGGTCCAGGGGTCGGCCGACCAGGCGCCGCCCGGGCCGCCGAGCAGGTCCCACTGCCAGTCGGGGGTCGCCGCCCGGGCCGCCCGTACCTGCTCGAAGGTGATGCCGCTGCCGCCCGCTCCGAGCATGAGCAGCACGCGGCGGGTCCCGTCGCGCGGGGGCGGCGTGGGCACGCGGCCGTCGTCCCTGGAGAACGCGGACGCGTAGATGGTCTTGTCGTACCAGCGTGAGGGCCAGCCGGGTTCCGGGGCGGTGGCCGGCCAGGGAGCGAGCAGGCGCAGCGCGATGTCGTGCCCGAGCCGGTGGGCGGCGTCGAGGCGTCGTCCGCGCATGGCGGCGACGACCACGGGCACCCCCATCAGCCGGGCCAGGCAGGCCACCTCGACGGATACGTCGCTGACCAGGAGCGTGGGCCGGGTCCGGCCCAGCCATCCGGCGAGGGTGGACATGCGGTCGGCGTAGCCGTCGTGGAAGAGGGGCGCCCAGTGCAGCCGGCCCTGGGCGCGGGTGTCGACGGCCGCCGGGCCGCCGGTGTCGAGGGGCAGGGAGATCCACGGACCGGGCCAGTCCGGAGGCGGATCGAGGCTGGACAGGCCGGTGACGGGGCTGCGCGCATGGCGGGCGATGCAGAGGGCGCGGTGGAGGTGGCCCAGCCCGTGGTGGTGGACGTAGTAGCCGATCACGGCAGCAGCTCCGCGTAGAGGGCCTCGTAGCGGTCGGTCATGTGGCTCAGGGAACAGAAGGCCCTGGCCCGCTCCCGGCAGGCCCGCCGGCTGAGCTTCACGGTCTCCCCGACCGCCGCGGCCAGTGCGGCGACGTCGGGGTAGGGGACGAGCCGTCCGCAGTCGGGGGTGAGGATCTCGGCGAGGGCGCCGCGGTCGAAGCCGGCCACCGGAGTGCCGCAGGCCAGGGATTCGGCGACGACCAGTCCGTACGGCTCGTCCCAGCAGGGGGTGACGAGGGTGGCGCGCGCCGAGCCGACCAGGGCGGCCAGCTCCGTGCGGGTCAGGTGCCCCGCGTACCGTATGCGGCCGCCGAGCCGGGGGGCCACCCGGTCGCGGAAGTAGCGGCGGTCGGCCACGGGCCCCGCGAGGGTCAGCGGGAGCCCCGTCGCGGCCGCGACGGCGATGGCCAGGGCGGGGCCCTTCTCGGGCACGATCCGTCCGTACCACACCAGATCACCGCCGCCGGGCCCGGCGGGCCAGCGCCTCAGGTCGATTCCGTTGTGCACCACACGGGCGGAGCGCACCAGCGGCTGCCAGGAGCGTGCTGTGTGTGCGCTGACCGCCGTGAAGACGCCGGAGCCCGTCGGGTCGGTCTGGATCGCGGATTCCAGCCACGGCGTGGGCGGTGTGTGCAGGGTGGTGACGACGGGGGCGGGCACGGCGGGGGCCATGGCGACGGGCAGGTAGTGGAGGCTGTTGTTGTGGACGAGGTCGTACGCCGGGCCGCCGTCGTCGCCGCGTGCGAGGTCGAGCATGAGGCTCAGGTAGGCGTGGTGTTCGTGCAGTGCGGACGGGTCGCTCATGCTGAGGTCCGCCCGGGCGGCCGGACTCAGCCGGGGAGCGCGCACGGGGAGTTCGCGCACGTTCAGCCGCGGGTCGGACCCGGGCGCCGCGAACAGGGCGATGTGGTGGCCCCGCCGGCGCAGGGCCCAGGCGAGCGCCCAGGTGTGGGCTTCGAGTCCGCCGGCGAAGGGCTCCCGGATGGGGAAGCGCGCCGAGGCGATGAGGGCGATGCGCAGGGGGCGGGTCACGTCAGGCAGCGTTCGTAGAGCGCCCGGTGGGCTGCTGCCAGGGCGTTGCGTTCACCTTTGCGGGCCCGGGGGTTGGCGCGGGGCGCCGGCCGGTGGGCGTACGCCTGGCGTACGGCGACTTCCAGGGACCGTACGTCCAGGCCGTCGGGGCCGTGCCGGTAGAGGTGGCAGGGGCGCTGTTCGGCGTAGTAGCCGCAGTCCGGGACGGCCACGGCGGTGCCGAGGTCGTAGCAGGCCTCCAGCCAGCCCGAGTGGGTGCCGAAGGTGTACGGGAGCACCGAGAGGTCCAGGGAACTCAGGTACTCCCACAGCGCGTCGTCGTCGAAGTAGTCGTGCACGCGCAGGTCCACCGTCCCCTCCGCGGCCAGTTCGGCCAGCCCCGCCACCACCTCGGGAGCATGCGCACGGCCGCCGGGCTCGTGCGTGTCGGTGTGGATGTCCACGCGCAGCCGTCCGTCCGGCAGCTCCGCCGTGACCGCCGCCAGCGCCCGGATGACCGGTAGCGGCGCCATGTTGGGCCGCAGGCTCTTGGCGTGCACCCCGATGACGAAGTCCGTGCGCGGTGCCCGCGGACGGGACAGCTGCGGCTCCTCCACGACGTGGGGGTGGGGCAGGACGTGTGCGGTGCGGCCCCAGCGGGCCGCGATCTCGTCCGCCGCGCCGGGGGTCAGAGTGATCAGGCAGTCGGCGGCGGGGACCAGCACGTCGAGGGCGGCGTCATGGGCGCTCCGGTCGGGCTGGTGGGGGTTGCGCAGGTCGTGGACGGTCTGCACCAGGGGCTTGCCGTGCCGGCGGAGTTCACCGACGAGTTCCGTCAGCTGCCGCGGACTTTGCGCGTCGAACCCGAAGTGCAGGTGGTAGACGTCGAAACCGTCGTGGTGGCCGCGCACCCAGGCCGGGTCCAGCATCACCGGGGGCCACCACCGCTGTGAGGTGCTCGGAGCACCGTTGGGGTGCGGGTCCGGCAGCAGGACGACTCCGTCGGAGCCGTCGGCGGCGTGTATGTGGCGAACGTAGACGTGACCGGCGGGGACGGAAGCGACCCGGATCTCGTCGGGCGCGTACGGGTGCGGCAGCCGGGCGTGCGGTGAGGCCGCGGGGGAGGCGTGGGCGGCAGCGGCGGTCATGCCGGGCGCCTAGTCCTCGCCCCGGATGATGTTCGAGTCGGGCGCGTTCGGCGTCCCCTCGCCCTCCGCGCCGTCAGAGCGTGCCTGGGGGACGATCGCGGGGCGGCACGTCCGGATGCCCTCGTCGCGCGGGGCATGGCTCGTGACCGGCTGGGGGGCTGCCTGGGCTTCCATGATGAACGTTCCCTTTCTGCGGAATCGCGCAGATTCGCACGATTGTGGGGGTTCGCGGTGAATGGCGCGTACCCCAGGGAGTGGCCGCCATACCTGGCTCACGGCGCCGGTACCGAACCGTCCACCCCGGTCTGGTACGAGTACCAGCCGGTGCGGGTTCATCAAGGTGATCACGGCCCCCGGCGCGCGCAAGGCACGGCCCATCGAGGAAGAGGGGGTTCGCGCTCGCGCGCGGGTCGCCGATGTCGAGTTCCGGCGGACGGGCGACCAGCACCGGGCCGGGACCGCTCGGGCCGACCGTCCGGGTACGTCGAGCGCTACTGCTCCCCGGTCCGGTTCTCCGCGGTCTGCAGTGCCTGGCCGGCGATCGTGAGGGCCTCGTCGTCGTGGCCTGCCGCCTTCGCCGTCTCGGCCTGGCTCAGGGCGACGCGGAGCAGTTCGACGACGTGCTCCGGCAGCGTGTTCGAAGCCACCACGTCTGCCAGCTGCCGGATGGTGTCGCCGGCCGGGTCGTCGGGCATGGGCTGTTTCCTCCGTCGTCGACGTCGATCAAGGCCACATGTGACGCTAGCAGCCGCCGGGGGACACACCGCGGATCAGCGCGGGCGCGTCCGAGGGCCGCGTTTCCGTACCTCCGCGGTGGGCAGGCGGGCAGTATGGATCAGTCGAGGGCCCCCGTTCTGGACGCGCTGGCCGCCTACCACGAAGCCGGCCAGACGCCGTTCACCCCACCAGGGCACAAACAGGGGCGCGGGGCGGACCCCCGCGTCCGCGCCGTGCTCGGCGACTCCGTGTTCCGCTCCGACGTCCTGGCCACCAGCGGTCTGGACGACCGCACCTCCTCCCACGGGATCGTGGAGGAGGCGCAGGCGCTCATGGCCGAGGCCGTCGGTGCGGAGCACGCCTTCTTCTCCACCTGCGGCAGCTCGCTGTCCGTGAAGTCCGCCATGCTCTCCGTCGCCGGACCGCACGAGGAACTGGTGGTCGGACGGGACGCGCACAAGTCCGTGGTCGCGGGGCTGATCCTGTCCGGCATCCGCCCCGTCTGGGTCGACCCGCAGTGGGACCCCGAACGCCACCTGGCCCACCCCCCGTCCCCCCAGGCCTTCGAAGAGGCGCTGGCCGGGCACCCCGACGCACGCGGCGCCCTCGTGACCACCCCCACCCCCTACGGCACCTGCTCGGACCTGGCCGCCATCGCCGAGGTCTGCCACCGCCGCGGGGTCCCCCTCATCGTCGACGAGGCATGGGGCGCACACCTGCCCTTCCACCCCGACCTGCCCACCTGGGCGATGGACGCCGGCGCCGACGTCTGCGTCACCTCGGTCCACAAGATGGGCTCCGGACTCGAACAGAGCTCGGTCTTCCACCTCCAGGGCGACCTGGTGGCACCCGAAGTCCTCAAGGGCCGCGAGGACCTGCTGGGCACCACCAGCCCCTCCGTCCTCGTGTACGCGGCCCTCGACGGCTGGCGACGCCAGATGGTCCAGTACGGGAAAACCCTCTACGACGACGCGCTCGCCCTCGCCGGCCGGGTCCGCGACCGGATCTCCCGCATCGACGGCATGCACGTCGACGACCGCGACGACTTCTGCGGCCCCGGCAAGGCATCCGACCTGGACCCCCTCCAGGTCATCGTCGACATCAGCGCCTGCCAGGTCACCGGCTACCGGGCCGCCGACTGGCTGCGCCGGCACCACCGGATCAACCTGCACGTGTCCGACCACCGCCGCATCAGCGCCCAGCTCACCCACGCCGACGACGACCGCACCGCCGGCATCCTGCTCGCCGCCCTCACCGACTTCGCGGCCCATGCCCCCCAACTGCGCACCGGACAGCCCGTGTACGTCCCGCCGCCGTCCGGACTCCGCCTGGAACAGGCGGTGCTGCCGCGCGACGCGTTCTTCGGACGCACCGAACAGGTCCCGTGGGAACGGGCCGAAGGGCGCGTCGCCGCCGAGATGCTCACTCCCTACCCGCCGGGCATCCCCGCAGCGCTGCCCGGCGAGCGCCTGACCATGGACGTCCTGCGCTACCTCCGCACCGGTGTCGAGGCCGGCATGGTCGTGCCCGACGCCGTCGACACCGACGTGACCGGCGTCAGGGTACTGCGGGAGGAGAGCTGAAGGCGGACGCCGAACGGCGATGCCGGTCAGCTACGGGCCGGGCCGGTTCCCGCGAGCACCTCGGGCCGCAGCAGGGCGGCGAGCCGGTCGGCCGGCAGCAGGCCCCGCTCCAGGACGAGTTCGGCCACACCCCGGCCGGTGGCCAGGGCCTCCTTGGCGATGTCGGTGGCGGCGGTGTATCCGATGTGCGGGTTCAGCGCGGTCACCAGGCCGATGGAGTTCTCGACCGTGGCGCGCAGCATCTCGGTGTTGGCGGTGATGCCGGCCACGCAGCGCTCGGCGAGGGTCAGGCAGGCCGCGCGCAGGTGGGTGACGGACTTCGACAGCGAGTGCAGGATGACCGGCTCGAAGGCGTTGAGCTGGAGCTGCCCGGCCTCGGCGGCCATGGTGATGGTGATGTCGTTTCCGATCACCTCGAAGGCGACCTGGTTGACGACCTCGGGGATCACCGGGTTGACCTTGCCGGGCATGATGCTCGAACCGGCCTGGACCGGCGGCAGGTTGATCTCGCCGAGGCCGGCCCGCGGACCGGACGACAGCAGGCGCAGGTCGTTGCAGGTCTTGGACAGCTTCACGGCGATGCGCTTGAGCACGCCGGACATCTGGACGAAGGCGCCGCAGTCCTGGGTGGCTTCGACCAGGTCGGGAGCGGTGACCAGGGGCAGGCCGGTGATGCCGGCGAGGTGGCGGCGGGCCGCCTCGGCGTAGCCGGCCGGGGCGTTGAGACCGGTGCCGATGGCGGTGGCGCCGAGGTTGATCTCGTGGATGAGGCCGAGGGCCTCCGCGAGCCGGCTGCGGTCCTCGTCGAGCATGACGGCGAAGGCGGAGAACTCCTGTCCGAGCGTCATCGGCACGGCGTCCTGGAGCTGGGTCCGGCCCATCTTCAGGACGTCGTGGAACTCGGCGGCCTTGCCGGTGAAGGCGTTCTGCAGGACGGCCATGGCGTCGAGCAGGCCGCGCACCGCGAAGACGGTGGCGATGCGCACGGCGGTGGGGTAGACGTCGTTGGTGGACTGGCCCAGGTTGACGTCCTCGTTCGGGTGCAGGTGCCCGTACTCGCCCCGGGCGTGGCCCAGCAGCTCCAGCGCGCGGTTGGCGATGACCTCGTTGGCGTTCATGTTGGTCGAGGTGCCCGCGCCGCCCTGGATGACGTCGACGACGAACTGGTCGTGGAGCTTGCCGCCGCGGATCTCCTGG
>NZ_JZWV01000192.1 GCF_000966975.1 Streptomyces katrae
CTCCTGGCAAGCGGTGACGATCGCGGCCGCCTTCGCGGGCTCCAGCAGGCCGAGCTCCCCGTTGGCGAGGGCCGCGGCCTCCTTGACGGCGGCGAGGGCGTCGATCAGGTGCGGGTAGGCGGAGATCGGCGTGCCGGTGATGGGGAAGTTCTCGGTGGCGCGCAGGGTGTGGACGCCCCAGTAGGCGTCGGCGGGGACGTCGCGGTCTCCGAGCAGGTCGTGTTCACTGCGGGTGGAGGCGGTCATGGGGGTGCGGTCCTCTTCCTGAGGTGGCGGATCAGAAGTGGTGAAAAAGGGCGAGCGGGAGTCAGGCGGTCGCGGTGGCCGGGGCGCCGGGCGGGTCCAGGGCCGCCACCGGGCGGACGCCCCCGACAGCCCGGCCGCCACCGGTCACCGGCTCGCCCGCGAACCCGGCGAGCAGCCGGGGCTCGACCCCCGCACGTGCGAGGGCGGCGGCCGTCACGGCGACGCGTGCCCGGTCCGCGCCGTCGGAGATCTTCACGGCGACGGCCCGGCCGTCGGGCAGTGCGGCCAGGTGGACGCCCTCGAAGCCGTCCTTGGCGAGCAGCCCGGGCACCGCGCGCATCAGTGCGGCCGAGTCCCGCCCCGCGCCGGAGGCCATCTCCGGATGGAGGCGCAGCGCGCCCGCGACCCGGTGCTCGGCGGTGTCCGGCGCCGCCGTGGCGATGCGGGCGGCGGCCCGGGCCAGGCCGTGCAGGGACACCGCGAACAGGGGGGCACCGCAGCCGTCGACGGTGACGTTCGCGACGCGCTGGCCGGTGAGGTCCTCGACGGCCTCGGCGATCGTCCTCTGGAGCGGGTGGTCCGCGTCGAGGTACGACTCCAGGGGCCAGCCGGACAGCTTGCACAGGTAGAGCATCGCCGCGTGCTTGCCGGAACAGTTCTGGGCGAGCCGGGACGGCCCGCGGCCCTCACGCACCCAGGCGTCCCGGACGGCCGGACCGTAGGGGAGGTCGGGGACGTTGCGCAGGTCGGCCTCGGTGAGACCGGCCAGCTCCAGGATCAGCCGGACACCCGCGAGATGGTGCTCCTCGCCGGAGTGACTGCCCATCGCGAGGGAGAGCAGGGCCCCGTCGAGGGGCAGGCCGGCCCGCACCATGGCGACGGCCTGGACCGGCTTGAGGGCCGAACGCGGGTAGCAGGCGGCCTCGATGTCGCCGATGCCCAGCCTGACGCCGCCTCCGTCGTCGAGGACGACCACGGAGCCGTAGTGGACCCCCTCGATCAGACCGCCCCGCATGACGTGGGCGACGGGGGCGTGCCGGGGCTCGCGGATCGCGGGCGCGTCCGCGAGGAAACTGCTGCGCATCACTGCCTCGTTCTGTGGTGGGTCGCTGCGAACCGGGGGTGGCGACGGCCACCCCCGGCGCAGGAGGACGGGTCGCGTCCGGCTCAGTCGTCGCTCCCGGACGCGGCGCGTGCCACGCGGCCGCGGACCGCGTACCACCCGGCGACCAGTGCCGCGGCGATCAGCGGCACGCACAGCACGGTGGTGCGCGCGGCCCCTCCGTCGGCGTACATGAGGACCAGGACGGAGGCGAGGAAGGCCAGCGTCACGATTTCGGTCCACGGGGAGCCCGGCAGGCGGTAGGAGGGACGGGTCAGCTCCCCGCTGCGGGTCTTCCGCCAGAACAGGAGGTGGCAGATCATGATCATGCCCCAGGTGGCGAGGATGCCGATCGCCGCGAGGTTGAGGACGATCTCGAACGCGTCCGCCGGGACCACGAAGTTGAGCCCGACGCCCAGGACGCACATGCCGCTGGTGAGGAGGATGCCGCCGTAGGGGACCTGGGTGCGGCTGAGCCGGGCGGTGAAGCGCGGGGCGGAGCCGTTGACGGCCATCGAGCGCAGGATGCGGCCGGTGGAGTAGAGGCCGGAGTTGAGCGAGGACATGGCGGCGGTGAGGACGACCAGGTTCATCACGTCGCCCGCCGCCGGGATGCCGATGTGGGAGAGCACGGTCACGAACGGACTCTGGCCGGCGCTGTAGCTGTTCCAGGGCATCAGCATCGACAGCAGGATGACCGAGCCGACGTAGAAGAGGCCCACGCGCCACATGATCGAGTTGATCGCCTTGGGCATGATCTCCTCGGGGTTCTCCGTCTCGCCGGCCGTGACGCCGACCAGTTCGACGGAGGCGTAGGCGAAGACGACGCCCTGGATGATCAGCAGCATGGGGAGCAGCCCGTTGGGGAAGATCCCGCCGTGGTCGGTGATCAGCGCAGGACCCGGGACGGTGCCGCCGACGGGGTGCCGGGTCACCAGCAGGAAGATCGCGATCCCCATGAAGACGACCAGGGCACTGACCTTGACGATGGCGAACCAGAACTCCAGTTCGCCGAAGATCCGCACCGAGATCAGGTTCACGGTCAGGACCACGGCCAGGGCTATGAGGGCGATCACCCACTGGGGGACGTCGGAGAACAGGTGCCAGTAGTGGGTGTACGTGGCGACGGCGGTGATGTCGGCGATGCCGGTGGTCGCCCAGTTCAGGAAGTACATCCAGCCCGCGGTGTAGGCCCCCTTCTCCCCGAGGAACTCCCGGGCGTAGGAGACGAAGGCACCGGAGGACGGCCGGTACAGGACCAGCTCGCCGAGCGCGCGCACCACGAGGAACGCGAAGATCCCGCAGACGGCGTAGGCGACGAACAGGGAGGGACCGGCATCGGCGAGGCGTCCGCCCGCACCGAGGAAGAGCCCGGTGCCGATCGCACCCCCGATGGCGATCATGTTGACGTGCCGGGGTTTCAAGGACTTGC
>NZ_JZWV01000193.1 GCF_000966975.1 Streptomyces katrae
TTCAAGGACTTGCTGTAGCCGGTGTCGCCGGCGTCGACGTGACGGGTCGTGGGGCGCTTCTCGTCTTTGAGGAACTGCTCGCTCACGCCTCGGGTCTGCCTTCCGTGAGGGCGGTGGTGCGCTGAGGGCGCACGATGTCGGTGAGGGTCGTCTCGACCCGTAGCAGGTGGTGGGACATGGCTTCCACCGCGTCGTGCTCGCTGCCGTCGACCAGCGCTTCCAGGATCGCCCGGTGCTCGCAGTTGGACTGCTCGCGCCGGCCGCCCAGTTCGTTGAGGAAGGTCGACTGACGCGCCAGTGCGTCGCGGATCTCCTCGATGACGCGGCGGAAGACGGGATTGCGGGAGGCCTCGGCCACCGCCAGGTGGAAGACGGTGTCCATCGCCACCCACGCGGTGGTGTCGGTCTCCTGCTCCATCCGGTCCAGCAGATGGCCCAGGTGGTCCAGGTCCTCGGGGGTGCGCCGCAGCGCGGCGTACCCGGCGACCGGGATCTCGACGTGCCGGCGCACCTCCAGCAGGTCGCTGGCGGCGTAGTCGCCGAAGGTCGGGTCCTCGACCGTGTTGGCCACGACGAAGGTGCCCTTGCCGCTCCTGGAGACGGTGAGCCCCATGGCCTGGAGAGCCCGGAGCGCCTCCCGCAGAACGGGTCGGCTGACCTCGAGGGTGCGGCACAACTCGGCTTCCGAGGGGAGCTTGTCGCCTACGGCGTACTCGCCGCGCTCGATGGCGCTGCGCAGGTGGCCGAAGACCGCTTCCATGGCGCTGACGCGCCGGGGAAGGGGGCCACCTGTCTGGCTGTCTGACAGGTTCACGCTGTGATCCTGCGGGGTGCGCCCCGGGGTGTCAAGACACCTGTGTCGGGAAAATCCGGCCCGGCCCACTTCGCACCGCGGACGTGGCGGCCGTCCGGACGGGACCGGTGCCCTCGGCGGAGCCCGCGGCAGCCACCAGAGCCCGCACGACCGGCGCGTCGGCACCCATCTCCGGGTGCCACTGGACGCCCACGGCGAAGCGGTACCGGGTGCTCTCGATCGCCTCGACCGTGCCGTCCGCCGCACGGGCGGCGACGATCCACCCCGCGCCGAGGCGGTCCACCGCCTGGTGGTGGTGCGTGGCGACCTGGTGCGTCCCCGGCAGCAGGGTGCCGACCCGGGTCCCGGGCACCGTGGTCACCGCGTGGGCGCAGAAGTGGCCCCGGTAGGGGTTGTGGCCTTCGTGGCCCACGGTGTCGGGG
>NZ_JZWV01000181.1 GCF_000966975.1 Streptomyces katrae
GGCCCCTCCTTTCCGGCTTCTCGGGACGGAGGCCGGACTTCACCGTCGCACCGGCGGGGCCGGGCGGGAGGGACCCTACCGGTCCCCGGTGGGGGGCCGACCGGCCCAAGCGTGGCGGCGGGCCCCGGGCACAGGCTGGCGGTGACCCCACTTCCGCACCGCACAGCGTGCACCGCACAGAGAGAAGGCCGCGCCATGAAGGCACTCGTCTTCCACGGGCCCGGGCAGACCTCCTGGCAGGACGTCCCGGACCCCTCGATCAAGGACGGCGCCGACGCGATCGTCCGGGTCGACGCCGTCACCATCTGCGGTACCGACCTGCACATCGTCAAGGGCGACGTCCCCGAGGTCGCCCCGGGCCGCGTCCTCGGCCACGAGGCCGTCGGCACCGTCGTCGAGACCGGCGGGGACGTCCGCACCGTCCGGCCCGGCGACCGCGTCCTGATCTCCTGCATCTCGGCCTGCGGCCGCTGCCGCTTCTGCCGCGAGGCCCGCTACGGGCAGTGCCGCGGGGGCGGCGGCTGGGTCCTCGGCCACACCATCGACGGCACCCAGGCCGAGTACGTACGCGTCCCCTTCGCCGACCTCTCCGTGTACCCGCTGCCCAGCGCGCTGCCCAGCCACGAGGCGGTCCTGCTCGCCGACATCTTCCCGACCTCCTACGAGGTCGGCGTCCTCAACGGCCAGGTCCGTCCCGGCGACACCGTCGTCGTGGTCGGCGCCGGTCCCATCGGCCTCGCCGCCCTCGCCACCGCCTCGCTCTACAGCCCGTACCGGACCATCGCCGTCGACCTGGCCACCTCCCGGCTCGCCGCCGCCCGCGACTTCGGAGCGGACGCCACCGTCGGCGCGCGGGAGGAGCCCGAGAAGCTCGTCGAGGACCTGACCGACGGACTCGGCGCAGACGTCGTCATCGAGGCCGTCGGTCTCCCCGAGGCGTTCGAGATGTGCACCCGCATGGTGCGCCCCGGCGGCCGGGTCGCCAACATCGGCGTCCACGGCAAGCCCGCCACCCTGCACCTCGAAGACCTGTGGATCAAGGACGTCACCCTCACCACCGGCCTCGTCGACACCCACTCCACCCCCATGCTGCTGCGCATGACGGCCGCCGGCCGGCTGCCCGCCGCCGCGATGGTCACCCACCGGTTCGCCCTGGACGAGATGGAAGAGGCGTACGACGTCTTCTCCCGGGCAGACGAGACGGGCGCGCTCAAGATCGTCCTCGGAGGCCCGCAGCACGACGCGGTCGCCGTCCCGCCCCAGGAGCAGTGATCACCATGGCGAGCATCCCCCACGCCTCCCACCCGTCGGCCGGCAAGGAGGCCGGCCGTACCGACCTGGGCCGCCGCCTGGCGGCCCACCGCGAAGCCCTCGGCATGAGCCGTGAGGAGCTGGGCCGGCGGTGCGGCGCCAACGGCAACTACATCGCCTACCTGGAGGAGCACGCCGCCAGCCCCGCCACCGGCACCCTCGTAACGTCCTCGGCGTCACCGTCGACGACCTCACGGGCGCGAGCGCCGACCAGGTGCGCGGCCGCGCACCGGCACGCCACGACACCGCGCTGGTGACCCTCGACGAGGAGGAGTGCCGCATGCTGCTGGGCACGCACGGCGTGGGCCGCATCGCGGTCTTCACCCCTGAGGGCCCGGCCGTCCTCCCGGTCAACTACATGGTGGTGGCGGGTACCGCCATCGCGTTCCGCACCGCCGCGGAGACCCTCGCCGCCAGGGCGGCCGGCACGGAGATCGCCTTCGAGATCGACAACATCGACGACGTCACCGCCGGCGGCTGGAGCGTCCTGGCCGTGGGCGAACTGCAGGCCGTCACCGACCCCGAGGAGATCCGGCACCTGACCACGACGGCCCGCTCCCACCCGTGGGCGGGCGGCCCCCGTACCCACTGGATGAAACTCGCCCCCTTCCGGCTCACCGGCCGCCGGGTGGTGCACCGGTCATGACCGCCCCGAGCGGGGTCGTCCTCGATACCGACGGCGTCCTGCTCGCCACGGCGCCGCACCATGCGGCCGCCTGGAAGGAGGCCTTCGACGGCTGCCTCGCCCACTGGTCGACACGGCGGCCCGGGGGTGCCGGCGCCCGCCCGTTCGACGCCGCCCGGGAGTACCGGGAGCTGGTGGACGGGCGGTCCCGGCTCGACGGCGTACGCGCCTTCCTCACCGCCCGCGGCATCACCCTCCCGCCCGGGACGCCCGAGGACCCGCCGGGATGCGACACCGTGCGGGCGGTCGCCGCGCGCAAGGAGCGCGCCTTCGCCGGGATGGTGCGGACCGCGGGCGCCGACGCGTTCGACGACGTCCGGCCCGCGCTGCGGCGGCTGCGCGAGATGAACCTCGGGTGCGCCGCCGTCTCGGCCTCCCGCCA
Organism: Streptomyces katrae; assembly: GCF_000966975.1. Classification (GTDB taxonomy): domain Bacteria; phylum Actinomycetota; class Actinomycetes; order Streptomycetales; family Streptomycetaceae; genus Streptomyces; species Streptomyces katrae. The sequence continues at coordinate 2,379 of NZ_JZWV01000181.1, forward strand.
CGCCCGCTCCCTCCTGGAAGCGGCGGACCTCATCGGCCTGCTCGACGTCGTCGTCGACGGCGAGGACGCGGCCGCGCTGTCCCTGCCGGGCAAACCCGCACCCGCACTGTTCCTCGAAGCGGCCCGCCGGCTCGGCGTGGAGCCGGGGCGGGCAGCCGTGGTCGAGGACGCGCTCGCCGGCGTCGAGGCCGGCCGGCGCGGCGGCTTCCGCCCCGTGGTCGGCCTCGCCCGGGACCGCGACCCCCGCACGGAACACGCCCTGCGCGCCCACGGCGCCGACCTCGTCCTGCCCGGCCTCGGCGGACTGCCCGCAGCGCTCGAAGCCTTCACCGGCGGGCCGCCGTGAACCGCGCCTGGCAGTGGGAGTACCCACGCTACGACCCGAAGGACGAGCGGCTGGTCGAATCCCTGTGCACGCTCGGTAACGGACGCTTCGCCACCCGGGGAGCGGCCCCCGAGACCACCGCCGACGCCGTCCACTACCCGGCCACCTACCTGGCAGGCTGCTACGACCGCCTGGAAGCGACCGTCGCCGGACACGCCGTCTCCAACGAGGACCTGGTACGGCTGCCGGACTGGACCGCCCTGCGCTACCGCTGCCTGCCCGACGACGCACCCCCCGGTGACTGGCTCACCCCCGACCACCCCACTCTGCGCCACCACCGCGTCTCGCTCGACCTGCGCACCGGTACGCTCACCCGCCGCATGCTCTTCCACGACACCGGCGGCCGGCGCCTGGGCGTCACCCACACCCGACTCGTCCACATGGGCGACCCGCACCTGGCCGCGCAGCGCACCGTCTTCCGCGCCTACGGCTGGAGCGGCCGCATGGAGGTCGTCGCCGTGCTCGACGGGGACGTGGTCAACGAGGGCGTCGAACGCTACCGCTCCCTGGCAGGAGGGCACTTGGCCGGTCACCGGGCGGGCGTGGAAGCGGCGGGCACCGCGTGGCTGTCCTGCCGCACCTCCGGCTCCGGCATCCGGATCGGGATCGCCGTGCGGCTTTCGGTACGGCCCCTCACGCCCGTGGCCGGGGCCTGCACGGCCACCGGCACGACGCAGACCGCGCTTCTGCCCCTGCGGCGGGGGCAGGACGCCGTGGTGGTGAAGACCGCCACCCTCTTCAGCTCGCTCGACCGTCCCCCCACCGAGCCGCTGCGGCGCGCGATCGAGGACGCGGAGCACGCTCCCGGCTTCCCGGCCCTCCACACGTCCCACCGGGCGGCCTGGCTGCGGATGTGGAGCCAAGGGGAGCTGCACGCGGCGGGGGAGACCGGAAGGATCCTGCGGCTGCACGCCTTCCACGTCCTGCAGACCCTCTCGCCGCACACCGCCGAACTCGACGCCGGGGTCCCCGCGCGCGGTCTGCACGGAGAGGCGTACCGGGGCCACGTCTTCTGGGACGAACTCTTCGTCCTGCCCTACCTCTCGCTCCACTTCCCCGAGACGGCCCGCGCCCTGCTGATGTACCGGCACCGCCGCCTGCCCGCGGCCCGGGAAGCGGCCCGCCGGACAGGCGCGGACGGGGCGATGTTCCCCTGGCAGAGCGGCAGTTCCGGCGCGGAGGAGACGCAGCGCCTGCACCTCAACCCCCGGTCCGGCCGCTGGCTGCCCGACCACTCCCACCTCCAGCACCACGTCGGCTCGGCCATCGCCTGGAACACCTGGCAGTACGGCCTCGCCACCGGCGACACCGGCTTCATGCACGGACCCGGAGCGGAACTCGTCCTGTACGTGGCCCAGTTCTGGGCCCGTGCCGCCGCCTGGGACGAGGACCTCGCCCGGTACCGCATCCGCGGCGTCATGGGCCCGGACGAGTACCACGACGCGTACCCCGGCGCCGCCGCACCCGGCATCGACGACAACGCCTACACCAACGTCACCGCCGCCTGGGTGCTCGCCCGGGCCCTCGACCTGTACGCGCAACTCCCGCCGGCCCGGCGCACCGAACTCCTCGCGCGGCTCGGCCTCCGGCCGGACGGCCTCCACGTCTGGGAAGACGTCTCGCGCCGCATGTACGTCCCCTTCCACCAGGACGTCATCAGCCAGTTCCACGGCTACGGAGACCTCGCCGAGCTCGACTGGGACGCGTACCGCGCCCGCTACCACGACATCCGCCGCCTGGACCGCATCCTGGAAGCCGAAGGCGACACCCCCAACCGCTACCAGGCGTCCAAACAGGCCGACACCCTGATGCTCGGCCACCTCTTCCGCCCCACCGAACTCGCCGGGCTCTTCGAACGGCTCGGCTACCCCTTCGACGACGCGCTCTGGGCACGGACGGTGGCCTACTACCTGCGGCGGACCTGCCACGGCTCCACCCTCAGCAGCCTCGTCCACGGCCGGGTGCTCGCCCGGCAGCAGGGTCCGGAGGCCTGGCGGTACTGCCAGGAAGCCCTCCTCGGCGACATCACCGACGTCCAGGGCGGCACCACCGGCGAGGGCATCCACCTCGGCGCGATGGCGGGCACCCTCGACCTCGTGGAACGGGGCATCGTGGGACTCGACCCCGCCGACGACGGCCTGCACATCGACCCCGTGCCGCTCTCCGAGATCCCCGGATCCCGCTTCTCCCTCTCCTGCCTCGGGCACCGGGACATCCGCATCAGCTTCCGGCCCGGCCGGCTCGGCATCCGGGTCCCGCCCTCCCTCCTGGGGCCGGTGCCCCTGGTGCTTCCCGGCGGCCGCCGCACGAAGGTCGCCCCGGGCCAAGAACGGTGGTTCAAGCTCCGGGCGAGCTGAGCCATGCCCTCGGACACAGCGGCCCGGGCCGCCTCCTGTGGCGGTGCGACCGCTGCGCACACACGCTGGAAGAACAGCGTCGAAAGGGGTGAAAGGCCATGGAGACGCAGCACTCGGCAGCCAAGATCGTGGTCGGCGTCGACGGATCGCCCTCGTCCCAGGCCGCGCTGCGCTGGGCCATGCGGTACGCGGGCCTCGTCGGCGGAAAGGTGGAGGCGGTCACGGCCTGGGAGGTCCCCGGCGAAGCGTCGTGGTCGGCACCCGCCGTGGACGCGACCTTCGACGAGGAAGACGCCCAGCGGCGCCTGGTCGACGAGGTCCGCACCGTACTCGGAGAAGAGGGGGCCTCGCTGGTGCGGGAACGCCTCGTCCACGGCCACCCCGTCGAGGTCCTGGTGGACGCGGCAGACGGCGCCGAGATGCTGGTGGTCGGCAGCCGCGGGCGCGGCGGCTTCCGCCGTGCGCTCCTCGGCTCCGTCAGCCAGCAGGTCGCCCTCCATGCCCCGTGCCCGGTGACGATCGTCCGGCAGGACGTGCACGTCGAGTGATCCCACACCCGCTGGATTCCGGCAGCGCCGGTCGGACCCGGCCGGCGCTCCTCCGCGTCCGGGCCTGACCTGCGCGGACAGGGTCTCCAGCCGGTCCGCACGACCCTCGGCACGCGTCGTGCGGGCCGATCGGTCCCGCGTGGACGCTGACCGGTCGGCCCCGGGCGAAGGGCCCCGCAGCGCTCCGGAGAGGGCCGTCCGGCCCCCACCTGGCACCGCCCGGCCCATGCGGACGAGCCCACCGCCGCGCGACAGTGACACCGAACCCGCCCCGACGGCACGAGGAGCAACGGCCATGAACACCAAGCGAGTGCTGATCGCCTACGGAACGAAGCACGGCGCCACCGCGGGCATCGCCGAGCAGATCGGCCAGACCCTCCGCGAGGACGGCCTCGACGCGGTCGTGCTGCCCGCCGGCGACGTCGACGACGTCCGCGACTACGACGCGGTCGTCATCGGCGGCTCACTGTACGCGGGCCACTGGAGCGCCAAGGCCAAGCGCTGCGCCGAACGCAACGCCGACCTGCTGCGGCACCGCCCCGTGTGGATGTTCAGCAGCGGCCCGCTGGACCGGTCCGCCGAGGAGAAGGACATCCCGCCGGTGGCCGCCGTCGCCCGGCAGATGCAGCTCGTGGGCGCACGCGAGCACATGACCTTCGGCGGCAGCATCACCGCCCACACCCCGGGATTCCTGGCCAAGGCCCTCCTCCACGAAGGCAAGGGCGGCGACTACCGCAACCCCGAACGCATCCGGACCTGGGCCCACCACATCAGCGCCGAGCTCACCGCCGCCTGACCGGGCGGCCGGCCCGCGCCGGACCAGCGGAGGCACCCCATGTACCACCGGACGAGACACGCCGCCGACAACCCGGTCAGACGGGACGCCGACCGCACCCGCACCCGCCTGCACGCCGCCTTCGCGTCGGCCTGCCTGCTGGCCGCGATCTGCGGCGTCATGGTGGGCCGGGCCGTATGGCACGACGGCAGCCGGGCCGCCGAGGCGACCGCCGGCCACCGGCACGCCGTGACGGCCACCACCACCGCCGCCACCGCGTACGTCGCCGCTCCCCGGCCGGCGAGCCCGCCCCTCACCGTGGCCCCCGCCACCTGGCACTACCCCGGACACCGCGCCCACACCCAGTCCGTGCCCGTCCCGGCCGGCACGCGCACCGGGGACACCGTCGAGGTGTGGGTGGACGACCGGGGCGACGCGGCCCCCGCCCCGCCCACCACCAGTGACGTCGCCGTGCAGGCCGTCGGCTACGGCACGGGCGTGCTGAGCGGGATCGTCCTCGCGGCCGGCGCCCTGGTCCGCGTATGCCTGATGACCGTCGACGCGCGCAGCGCGCGGGCGTGGGAGGCCGAGTGGGCGGACGTCGAACCGCTGTGGTCCGGCCGTCTGCGGCCCGGCCAGGGGGCCGGCGACGACTGAGACCGCCACCGGCCCCGACCTCGCCCCCGACCCCCCCCGGTCCGCTGCGGCTCATTCCTTCCGCAGAGTGGCCGCGTGATCGGGCACGACGGTCTGCAGTTCCCTGGGCGGTCGCTCGTATCCCGTGGACGGGGGTCGGGCGGGCAGGAGGAGCGGCGGCAGGGCCACGTCCTCGTAGGGGACCGAGGAGAGCAGGTGGGCGATCATGTTGAGCCTCGCGCTGCGCTTGTCGTCGCTGTCGACCACGTACCAGGGGGCGTCCGCCGTATCCGTGTGGACGAGCATCTCGTCCTTGGCCCGTGAGTACGCCTCCCAGCGCGTGAGGGACTCCAAGTCCATCGGCGAGAGCTTCCAGCGTCGCAGCGGGTCCTCCGCGCGGCGACGGAACCGCTCCTCCTGCACCGCGTCGCTGACGGAGAACCAGTACTTGCGGAGCAGGATCCCGTCCTCCACCAGCATCCGTTCGAAGATCGGGCACTGCCGCAGGAACAGCTGGTGTTCCGCGGGGGTGCAGAAGCCCATGACATGCTCGACTCCGGCACGGTTGTACCAGCTGCGGTCGAACAGGACGATCTCCCCGGCGGCCGGCAGGTGCTCCACGTACCGCTGGAAGTACCACTGCGTGCGCTCCCGCTCCGTCGGCTTCGGGAGGGCCGCGATGCGTGCCACCCGCGGGTTGAGGTGCTCGGCGACGCGCTTGATCGTGCCCCCCTTGCCCGCCGCGTCACGGCCCTCGAAGACGACGATCAACCGGGCCCTCTCCGCACGCACCCACTCCTGAAGTTTGATCAGCTCCGTCTGGAGCCTGAGCAGTTCCGCCTCGTAGACCGCCTTGCCGATTGCCACGTCCGTACCTTCCCGTTGTCGGGCGCTCGATCAAACCAGTCGCCCCGGGCATCCGCGCGCAACCGTGTGCTCGGCGCCCCCGCGTGTCGATACGCTGGCCGCAGGCCGCGCCATCGGGCGTGTCGGACGGAGGAGTGGCGCGTGGGTGTGGGGGATCCGTTGACTCGGGTGCCGCGGATGCGGCTCGACGAACTGCTGGACGAGCTCCAGGTGCGCATCGACGAGGTGCGCGGTACCCGTGACCGGGTGCACAGCCTGCTGGAGGCCGTGGTGTCGGTCGGGCGGGAGCTCGATCTCGCCCAGGTGCTCCGGCGGATCGTGGAGGCGGCCGCACTGCTCGTGGACGCCGAGTACGGCGCCCTGGGGGTCATCGGCCCCGATGGGCGCAGGCTCGCACAGTTCCTGACGGTGGGGCTCACCGATGACGAGATCGCCGCGATCGGGCCGCTGCCCGCCGGCCACGGACTGCTCGGTGAGGTCATCCGCCACCCCGAGCCCCTGCGTCTGACCGATCTGGGGGCACACTCCTCCTCGCACGGATTTCCGGCCCATCACCCGCCCATGCGCACGTTCCTGGGTGTGCCGATCCGGGTCCGTGACGAGGTGTTCGGGAACCTCTACCTGACCGACAAGCGGGGCGGGGTCGACTTCGACGACGAAGACGAGACGGTGATCACCACCCTCTCGGTGGCGGCCGGCGTGGCGATCGACAACGCGCGCCTCTACGAGGGGTCGCAGCGCCAGCAGCGCTGGCTCAGGGCCAACGCGGAGATCACCGAGAGCCTCCTGTCCGGGAGTCCGCGCCCGGCGGTGCTGGAGCTCATCGCCCGCCGCGCCCAGGAGATCACCGCGGCGCGGCTCGCGAACATCGCCGTGCCGGTGGACGGTCTGGACGGCCTGCTCGTGGAGTTCGCCGCGGGCGGGAAGGGAGAGGCGCAACGGGGTCTCGTCGTCCCGTTCGACGGCACGCTCTCCGGCGCCGCCCACCGGACGGGCAAGCCCGTGACGGCGTTGCAGGCCTCCGGAGACGGGCTCTGCCCGGACGAATCCGGGAGCCAGGCGCGGGAGGGCGGACTGGGACCGGCCGTGGCGGTCCCGCTGGGCACCGCGGGCAGGGGCGGCCGGGGTGTCCTGCTGCTCGCGCGCGCTGCGGGAGACCCGGCGTTCGGCGAGGGCGAGCTGGAGCCGCTCGTCGCGTTCGCCGGTCAGGCGGCGCTCGCCCTGGAGCTGGCGGAACGGCGCCGTGACGCCGAGCAGATCGCCCTGCTGGAGGAGCGCGACCGGATCGCCCGCGACCTGCACGATCTGGCCATCCAGCGGCTCTTCGCGACCGGCATGACCCTGCAGAGCGCGGCCCGGCTCGTGGAGCACGAGGGGGCCGCCGAGCGCGTCGGCCGGGCGGTCGACGACCTGGACGAAACCATCAAGATCATCCGATCGACGATCTTCGGTCTGCGCACCAAGGACCGCGACAGCGGACCCGGACTGCGGGCCCGCGCCGCCCGCGCCGTCGGCGACGCGGCCCCTTCCCTCGGCCACCCGCCGATCCTGAGCATGGAGGGGCTCCTCGACACCGACGTACCCCCGCAGATCGCCGATCACGTGGTGGCGGTGCTGGGCGAGCTCCTCAGCAACGCGGCCCGCCACGCGCGGGCGACCCGGGTCGCGGTGGCCCTCAGAGCCGGGCGGGGGGAGATCGTACTGACCGTCGCGGACAACGGCGTGGGCATCCCCGCACAGGGGCGCAGGAGCGGGCTGAGCAACCTCGGCGAGCGGGCGCGGGCCGTGGGCGGGACCTTCACGGTCGAGACTCCCGACGGGGGCGGAACCCCGTGACGAGATCGGGGTGGATGCGCAGGGTGGCGGTCGTCGTCGCCCGCTCCACCCAGGGGTGCAGCAGGTTTGCGTACCGGTCGAGGTCGTTGGCGTCGAGCACCGGCTGTGCGTAGCCGGTGACGACCACGCTCCATCCGAGGTGGGTGTCGGGGTCCATCGCATCGGCTTCGTAGGCCACCACCACGCCCGGTGCGTCTGCGGGCGCCGACAGCGAGGCCAGTGCCCCGCCCCCGTGGATCCGGATGACGACGTCCTCCCCGTCGACGAGGTGGTTCACCGGCCGGACGGCCGGCAGGGCGCGGTGGGTGAAGACGATGCGGCCCAGCGACACGGTGGCGAGGAGCCGCAGGGCTTCGGCCCGGTCCAGCTCGCGCATGTGCCGGGCGGGCGTCGTCCGGCCGGCCGGCCCCGGGGCGCACGGCACGCGATCCCGGCTCACTGGGACGGCTCCGTGCTCACGAGGCGGTGAACGTCAGGTCGCGGTCGGCGGAGAGCACCCGGAGGGACTTGACCACCAGGGGCGGCACGTCGCACAGGAGGAGCCGGGCGCCCGCCGTACGGCAGCGGCGGTCGAAACGGATCAGGAGGTCTATGCCGGCGCTGTCGCAGAAGGTGAGTCCGCGCAGGTCCAGGACGATGTTCCGGTAGCCGCAGGAGGCGAGTTCGCGCAGTCTCGGCCCCAGCTGTCCGGCCGTGTAGAAGTCGAGTTCCCCGGCCAGGGCGAGCCGCAGACCCCAGTCGTTCCGGGCGACGGTCCTCAAGTCGATCAAAGCGGTCGTCATGGCGTCCTCCGCGCTGCGTGCGGCCCCGCGGAGCCGCGCCCTTCCCGTGCAGCACCAGTCCATCCGGTGCCGCGCGTACCCGGGAGGGTCCGGCAGGCCCTCGGGCAGGGCCGAAGGTCCCTCCTCGGGAGGGCCGGCCGGCGGCACCTGGCGGGAAGCCGCCGTCGGATGAGGGCCGATCGGCCCTGTCCGTCCGGCCCGGTCAGCGGGCAGGATGCCGGTGTTCGTGCGTCCAGGGACGAACCCAGGAGAAGGAGCGTCATGACGGGCAGCGGTGTCACCTCCCCGGCGACGGAGCCGATCCGCGTGTTCCTGCTCGACGACCACGAGGTCGTGCGCAGGGGAGTGCACGACCTGCTGGACGCCGAACCCGACCTGAGCGTCGTCGGCGAAGCGGGCACGGCCGAACAGGCGCTGGCCCGTGTTCCGGCGCTGCGTCCCCAGGTCGCGATCCTGGACGTACGGCTCCCGGACGGCGACGGGGTGAGCGTGTGCCGTGAGCTGCGCTCGCGGATGCCCGCGCTGGCCTGCCTGATGCTCACGTCGTTCGACGACGAGGAGGCTCTCCTGGACGCCGTGATGGCGGGGGCCTCCGGCTACGTGCTGAAGCAGATCACCGGCACCGACCTGGTGACCGCCGTCCGGACGGTGGCCTCGGGCCGGTCGATGCTCGACCCCGGGGCCACCACCCGGCTGATGGCACGCGTGCGCGGAGACGTGCCCCCGGAGGAGCGGGTCCCGGGGCTTCCCGGCTTCACGGACCGGGAGAAGGAGATCCTCCTCATGGTCAGCGAGGGGCTCACCAACCGGGAGATCGGCAAGCGGCTCTACCTCGCGGAGAAGACCGTCAAGAACACCATCTCGCGGCTGTTCGTCAAGCTCGGGGTGGAGGGGCGCGTACAGGCCGCCGTGATCGCCAGCCACGCCCTGACCCCTCCCGGCCGGCACCCGGTCCCCTTCGCCGAGTAGGCTGTCGACGCCTCAGCGGTGCGGCACGACGGCGACGGGGCAGGCCGAGTGGTGGAGGACGGCATGGGCCGTCGACCCGATGCGTGTCCCCAGCCCCGACTCCCGGACCTGCCGCCCGACGACGAGCAGCCCGGCGTCCGAAGCGGCGGAAAGCAGCACATGGCCCGCGCCGCCGAGCTCCACGTGCGCGACCACGTCCACCTCGGGGTACCTCGTCCGCCACGGTTCCAGCGCCTGCTCCAGCGCGGCCTTCTCGAAGGGCTCCAGCCCGCCGAACCGGTCCGCGATCCACATCGAGCCGGGGCTGTATCCGTAGACCGGGGGAAGGTTCCAGGCCCGGACCGCGCGCAGGGGCGCCTTGCGCGACGCCGCCGTCTCGAAGGCGAAGCGCAGCACGTCGGCGGAGTCCGCCACGCCACCCTGCTGACCGACGACCACCTCGCCCTCGTCGGACCCCGGCACCGCGATGCCGTGCCGGGCACGGACGGAGACGACGGGGCATTCGGCGGCGGCGATCAGCTGCTGCCCGTACGAGCCCAGCAGGAAGCCGGCCAGAGCGCCGTGCCCGCGGCTGCCGAGCACCAGCATCTCCGCGTCCTTGGCGGCGCGCAGCAGGGCCGGTACGGGGGCGTCCGGCACCACCTCCGCGGTGAGGGAGAGCCGCGGGTGGCGGCGGGTGAGCTCGGCCCGCGTCTCCTCCAGGACTTCCTGGGCCCGCCCGGCCTCGGTGTCGTGGTCCTGGACGACCGGGAGGGCGAGCGGCTGCCACGACCAGGCGTGGACCACGTGCAGCCGCATGTCCCGGCGTACGGCTTCCCGAGCCGCCCAGTCGGCAGCGGCACGGCTTTCGGGGGAGCCGTCCACGCCGACGACGAGGGTGCGTTCCACAGGTCTGTCCTCCGTACTGATGCACGAGCATCGGGGTCGATGACCGGACGGGTGGCGCCGGCCGGGGGAGGACCGGGCGCCACCGGGATTCACCCTCCCCGGGCCGGGCAGGTGCGCGAAAGGGCCGACGGTCCCTCCACGAGGGCCGGTCCTCCCCTGTCGGCCAGGTGCCGGCGGGCCGAGGGTGTCGGTATCGGCTCAGTCGACGAACGTGCCCGACCCCACCCGCAGGAGCGGACATGACCGCGTTGCCCGCGCACTCGATCGCGCAGCTGGACGCCCATTGGCGCGCCGCCAACTACCTGGCCGTCGGCCAGATCTACCTCATGGACAACCCCCTCCTGACCGAACCCCTCCGGCCCGAGCACATCAAGCCCCGGCTGCTCGGCCACTGGGGCACCTCCCCCGGCCTGAACCTGGTGCACACCCACCTCAACCGCGTGATCGGTGAGCGCTCGCTGGAGGCCCTGTGCGTGTGGGGTCCCGGGCACGGCGGCCCCGCCGTCCTGGCCAACTCCTGGCTGGAGGGGACGTACAGCGAGACCTACCCCGACGTGACGCGCGACGCCGAGGGCATGGCCAGGCTCTTCCGGCAGTTCTCCTTCCCCGGCGGCGTGCCCAGCCACGTGGCACCGGAGACCCCCGGCTCCATCCACGAGGGCGGGGAGCTCGGATACGCCCTCGCCCACGCCTACGGCGCCGCCTTCGACCACCCCGGTCTGCTGGTGGCCTGCGTCATCGGCGACGGCGAGGCCGAAACCGGGCCGCTGGCCGCGTCCTGGCACGCGAACAAGTTCCTCGATCCGGTCCACGACGGCGCCGTCCTGCCCATCCTGCACCTCAACGGGTACAAGATCGCCAACCCGACGGTGCTGTCCCGGATCCCCGAGACCGACCTCGACGCCCTGCTGCGCGGCTACGGCCACGAGCCGCTGTACGTGACCGGAAGCGACCCCGCCCTCGTCCACCGCTCCATGGCCCGCGCGATGGACCAGGCCCTGGACCGCATCGCCGGCATCCAGGCCGAGGCACGGGCGGCGGGCACCGACCCGGGCCGGGAGTACCCGCGCTGGCCGGTGATCGTGCTGCGCACACCGAAGGGCTGGACGGGACCCGCGAGCGTCGACGGCGAGCCGGTCGAGGGCACCTGGCGCTCCCACCAGGTCCCCCTCGCGGAGGTGCGCGAGAACCCCGCACACCTGAGGCAGCTGGAGGACTGGCTGCGCTCGTACCGGCCGCAGGAGCTCTTCGACGCCGACGGCCGTCCGACGGCGCGTGTCCTGGCATGCGTCCCGGAGGGCGACCGCCGCCTGGGCGCCGCGCCCTGCGCGAACGGGGGCAGGCTGTTGCGGCCGCTCCCGCTGCCCCCGATCGAGGCACACGCCGTCCCGGTCGACAAGCCGGGCCGCACCCTGCACGAACCGACGCGCGTCCTCGGACACTTCCTCACCCAGGTGATGCGGGACACGGCCGGACGGCGGGACTTCCGGGTCGTCGGGCCCGACGAGACCGCCTCGAACCGGCTGGACGACCTGTACGCGGCCACCGGCAAGGCCTGGCAGGGCCTGACGGAGGCCACGGACCGGAACCTGTCCCGGGACGGCCGGGTGATGGAGATCCTGTCCGAACACGTCTGCCAGGGCTGGCTGGAGGGCTACCTCCTCACCGGCCGCCACGGCCTGTTCTCCACCTACGAGGCCTTCGCGCACATCGTCGACTCCATGGTCGGCCAGCACGTCAAGTGGCTGAAGACCTCGCGCGAACTGACCTGGCGGGCACCGATCGCCTCGCTCAACTACCTGCTCACCTCACACGTCTGGCGCCAGGACAACAACGGCTTCTCCCACCAGGACCCGGGCTTCGTCGACCACGTCCTCAACAAGAGCCCCCAGGTCGTGCGCGCCTACCTGCCGCCGGACGCCAACACCCTCCTCGCCGTCGCCGACCACGTGCTGCGCAGCCGCGACCGGGTCAACGTGATCGTCGCCGGCAAGCAGCCCTGCTTCGACTGGCTTCCGGTCGACGAGGCCCGCACGCACGTGGCACGCGGAGCCGGCGTCTGGGAATGGGCCGGTACCGACGACGGCTCCCGCGATCCGGACGTCGTCCTCGCCTGCGCCGGCGACGTGCCCACCATGGAGGTGCTGGCCGCCGCCGCCCTGCTCCGCGAACACCTGCCGTCGCTGGCGGTCCGCGTGGTCAACGTCGTCGACATCGCCCGCCTCATGCCCCACGAGGAACACCCGCACGGCATGACGGACGCCGAGTACGACGGCCTCTTCACCACCGACAGGCCGGTGGTCTTCGCCTACCACGGCTATCCGTGGCTGGTCCACCGCCTCGCCTACCGCCGCAGCGGCCACTCCCAGCTGCACGTGCGCGGGTACAAGGAGTCGGGCACGACCACGACCCCGTTCGACATGGTGGTCCGCAACGACATGGACCGCTACCGACTGGTCATGGACGTCATCGACCGGGTCCCCGGTCTCGCGGGCCGTGCCGAGGGACTCCGCCAGGCCATGGCCGACCGGCGCGTACGCCACCACGACTGGATCCGCGAACACGGCACCGACCTGCCGGAGGTCGCGCAATGGACGTGGCCCTGCTGAGCCCACCACACCCGTGCCCGAGGGCCGGCTCCTCGGGCACGGGCGCCGCGCCGCGCCACCACCGTCTCACCGGAGTTCCAGGACCTCCGTCACGGGGCGACGCGGCGTGGCCGGTCCCGGCGGCCCGTACCCGAGGCGGAGGACCATCTGGACGTGGCCCATGGATTCCAGTGGATCGCGGACCGCCCAGCGCAGCTCCGGCCACTCCAGGGGCTGGGAGGTCATCGAGGTGGCCAGGCCGTCGGCGGTGGCCTGGAGGAGTACACGCTCGAGCGCCTGGCCGGCCCGCAGCCACTCGGCCGCGGTGTCGTTCGGAGTGCCCAGCAGGGCCAGCTGGGGGTGCTCCTCGAAGACGGCCCAGCCGCGGTCCGGGACCGGGTGTGCCCGGCCGAAGTCCCGTACGGGCGTCGGACCGGCGCTCCGCGGACCGAAGGCCTCGGCGGGAATGCCGTCGTCCCTCGGTGCGGGCGCCACACCTTGCGGATGAGCGGTCCAGGCGTCCGTCTCCGCTCGCGCCAGCGGATCCATCTCCTCGTGGTGCTCCGCGTCGCGTACGAGTGAGAGCACGGCCTCGGTGTGCCAGCGGTCGGGGATGGTCAGGCGGCAGCCTTCCAGTCGGGCGGCCGCGCGCAGGCCGTCCAGCACAGGGGGTGGAACGGCTTCGTCACTGAAGGGCCGGCGGCTGGTGTGCCGGTGGCGGAGCGCGTCGTACAGCACGGCCAGTCCCTGGTCCTCGGCCGTCGGCGTGCCGAGGGCGGCGGTGGCCAGCAGCCACGCGTCGGAGCTGTCGGGCAGCAGGCCCACCTCGGCTCCGATCCCGTGCCATGCCGCGGACACCCGCAGGTTGAACAGGACGGCACCGCAGCCGAGATGGAGGGCACGGTGATCGGGGTCGGTCCGCTTCATCGCCCGTTCCGGGTCGCCGTGCAGTTCGATGACGCCGGTGGCGCGGCGGAAGACGAACCGCCAGGGCTGGGCGTTGTGCATCGAGGGTGCGGTGACGGCGTCACCGACGAGCACTGCGGCGGTGTCGGCGTCGATGCGGTCCGTGGCCATGGTCCGGCGCGCGTCCGGTCCCTCCGGACCGTTCGCCATCCGCTTCGGCATGGTTCTGCTCCTTGTGGTGGAGGGTTGCTTGGAGGGGTTGCGCGTCGCCGGCGCAGACGAGTCGGCTGTCGACGGTGACGACGCCGTCCACGCTCTGGCAGAGCCGGACGACGACGGGCAGCAGTCCGGGGCGCGGCACGGTGCCGCTGAGCGTCACCGTGCCGTCGTCGACGTCCACGGTGATCGCCGACGGGGCGAGGTGCAGGATGCGGGTGAGGACGTCCTCGACGATCTCCGCCTGAATGGCGTGGTCGTGGCGGAGGAAGAGCCGGAGGAGGTCGCTGCGGCTGAGCACGCCGGTCACGACGCCCTCCGCGTCGATGACGGGCAGCCGCTTGACCTGGTGCCGGTGCATCACGCGGGCGGCTCGTACGACGCTCCACTCCGGGCGGGCGGTGACGGCCGGGCTGGTCATCAGCTGCTCGGCGGTGGCCGATCCGCCGTTCGCGCCGTGGGGCCGGCGGCGGAGCAGGTCGGCCTCCGAGACGACGCCGAGCGCGTGCCCGGCGTCGTTCACGACGGGTACGGCGGTGATGCCGAACTCCTGGAGGAGACGGGCGATCTCCTTGAAAGGGGTGGCGCGCCGGACGGTCACGGCGGTGGGGGTCATCAGGTCCGCGACGCTGCGGTGTCTCATCGGGGCATCCCCTCAGGCAGGCATGGCGACCGTGAGATCGGCCTTGACGTCCACGACTCCGGGCACGGTGCGCGCGGCCCGTACGACCACGTCTTCGAGGCCGGGTTCAGGCAGGGTTCCGTGAAGGTGGACGATGCCGTTCGCGACGTGGACGTGGACCTCGGCCGGGGCGTGCGCGTGCGGGATGAGCTGATACATGATCAGTTCGCGGAGCTCGGCACCGATGTCCGCGTCCGGCCGGAGGTAGACCTTCAGCAGGTCGCCGCGGCTGACCATGCCGGCCAGGCGGCCGTCGGCGTCGACCACCGGCAGGCGCCTGAGGTGGCCGCGGGCCATCAGGCGGGCCGCACCGGCGATCGTGGCGTCCTTCGGCACGGCACGGTCACGGCGGGGCGCGTCATCAACTGCCCGGCGGTGACCTCGCGGGGTGCGGCGGCCTCGTCCTGAGCGGTGGCCAGCAGGTCGGCCTCGGAGACGACTCCGGCCACCTGCCCGTCCCCGGTGGTCACGGGGACGGCGCTGACGTGCCACATGCGCAGGGTCTCGACGATGTCCTTGAAGGCGGTTTCCCGGTCGACGGAGATCACGGCGTGTGTCATGACGTCGTCCACGGTGCGCAGGCGCTTCATGGTCTTCCTCCCATGGTCATGGGGCGGGCGTGGCGGGTGGGCGCGGGGGTCAGTCGTGGGCGATGACGGCGACGGGGGCGGCGGCGTGGTGCAGGACCGCGTGGGCGACGGAGCCCAGGTGCATGCCGAGGGGCGAGCGGCGCAGACGGCGGCCGACGACGACCAGCTGCGCCCCCTGGCTCGCCGGGACGAGCCGCTCGGCGGCCGGCCCCCTGAAGACCGTCTGCGAGACGGCGACCTCGGGGAACTTGTGCCGCCACGGCAACAGAGTGTCCTCCACCATGTGGGTGATGCTGCGGCTGATGTCCCGCTCGTTGCCGGGGTCGGCGAAGGGAACGTAGGTGTAGGCGGCGGGCATCTTCCAGCCGTGCACGGCCCGCAGCGGGCAGCGGCGGCGGTCCGCCTCCTCGAAGGCGAAGGCGAGGACCCGGTCGCACGCCTCGTGGACGTCGAGGCCCACGACGATCTCCGCGGCCGATCCGGTGCCCGGCCCGTCCGGGTCGTCGGCGGGGCGGACGAGGACGACGGGCGTGTCGGTCGCGACCAGGGTGGACATGGCCACCGAACCGACGATGAAGCCGACCAGTCCGCCCAGGCCCCGTGAGCCCAGGACCAGCAGGTCGGCGTCGGCGGCTTCGGCGGCCAGCGCAGCCGCGGGACGGGCCGAGAGCGCCCGGGTGGTGACGTCCAGGCGCGGATGCCGTCGGCGCAGTTCCTGCGAGGCGTCGGCCAGCGCCTGGTCCGCCCAGCTGTCGACGTCCTGGCGTCCGACACCCGGGACCACCGGGTCCAGCAGCCAGTCGACGGCATGGACCAGACGCAGCGGAACCTGCCGCAGGACCGCCTCCTGGGCGGCCCACCGGGCGGCCGCCAGGCTCTCGGCGGAGCCGTCGACCCCGACGGTCACGTGCTCGTTCATGACTCCGTGCTCCTTCCAGCGGCCCGGGCAGGCTTCACCAGGGCAGCGCGCCGCGGCCGTCGCCGGCCGTTGCGGCCGTGTCGTCGGCATGGGCGGTGACGCGCGGGGCGACCGCCACGACGCCCTCGACGCGTTCGACGAGGCCGAGCAGGGAGCGCAGCTGACTGCGCCGGTGCACGCGGCCGTTCAGAGTGACGATGCCGTCCACGACGTGGACGTCGACGTCACCGGCCGGAACGTCCAGCACGTCCGTGAGGATGTCCTCGACCCGACGGCGTATCTCCGCGTCCGGGCGCAGGAACATGCGCAGCAGGTCCCGGCGGGTGACGATGCCGACCAGCCGGTCCTCCACGTCGACGACGGGCAGCCGTTCGACACCGCGGCGGATCATCAGCCGGGCGGCGTCGGCCGCGGTCTCCTCCGCACGGACGGTGACGGCGGGCGCGGACATGATCTCGCCGGCCGTGGGCGGCACGCCCTGGGGGGTGCCCCGCGCGTGGGGGCCGGACCGGGCGAGCGCCAGGACGTCGGTCTGGGAGACGACGCCCACCACGCGGTCCTCGTCGTCCAGGACGGGGACCCCGCTGATGTCGTGCTGGGCCAGGGTCTTCGCGACCTCCTTGACGGCCGTCCCCGGGGGGACGGAGACGACCTCGTCGGTCATGAGGTCCGCCACCTTGATGTGGTTCATGAGGCCTCCTGCTCCGCCGTGCCGGCGGTGGGCGTGGCCGGCGTCCGGTGTTGCCACTCACCATCCGCCGGGGCGGAGCCGCGTTTCGAGGGCCGAACGGTCCCGTCCGGGGACCGGGAGGACCCCCCGCGCCGGGCCGGGCGGGACCGGGCCGGCCCAATGGGGACCTTTGGCCCCCCGGCGGGCCCCTGACGGCCCTCTTTCCCGGCCCCGGGCGGTGCCAGCGTCAGGGGTGACACCCGTCGGCTTCTCGGTTGGGAGGAACCGTGGAAAGCACCATCCGTACCCCCGACACCAGCTCCGTCATCGTCGGCGTGGACGGCTCGGCGCAGGCGCGCGACGCCGCCCTGTGGGCCGCGGCGGAGGCCGAGCGCCGTGGCCGCCCCCTGCACATCGTCCACGGTGCCGACACCGACGGCAGGGCCCTCTACCTGTCGGCGGAGAGCATCGAGAGGGTCCGTGCCGCGGGCCGGGAACTCCTGGACGACACGGCCAAGGCCGTGGCCGCCGAGTATCCGGGGCTGACCGTCACCACCGAGTTCAGCCGCGCCGACGCCGTCACCAGCCTGCACCGGGCCGCCGGCCTGCACGGCACCATCGTCGTGGGCAACCGCGGCCTGGGCGGCTTCGATTCGCTCATGCTCGGCTCCGTCGGCCTCGACACGGCGGCGGCCGCCCGGACCCCCGTCATCGTGGTGCGCGGCGTCGAGGGGGCGGAGGAACGCGGCAGCGTCCTCGCCGCCGTCCGCGACGAGCACGACCTGCCGTGCGCCCAGTACGCGGCCCGGGAAGCCGAGCTGCGCAAGGCGTCGCTGCGGCTGTTGCACGTCTGGAACGTGCTCCAGTCCGTCGGCACCGTCGTGCCCATGCTCGACGGCGTGGACGAGATCGCCGGCCGGCACGAGGAGACCCTCCTCGCCGTCACGGACGTGATCCGCGAGGAGTTCCCCGACCTGGTCGTCGAGAGCGAAGCGGAGAAGAGCGTCTCCGTGGCCGGTGTCCTCGTCGAGGCGTCCCACCACGCCGACCTGCTGGTCATGGGCGGCCGCCGCGCCCCCGCCCCGCTCGGCCTCAGGCGCGGCCTCGGGCGGGCCGCGCACAGTCTCCGGCCGCGCACAGTCTCCTGCACCACGCCCACTGCCCGGTCGTGCTCGTTCCCCGGCTCGCCGGCCACTTCGGGAGCACGTCATGACCGCCGCCCGGGAGCAGGCCCGCGACATCGTCGTCGGCGTCGACCCGGTCCGGGACTGGCACCTCGCGGTGGCCTGGGCCGCCGACGAGGCACACCGCCGCCGGCTGCCGCTTCGACCGGTGCTGGCCGTCCCACCGCAGCACGACACGCCGCACGTCGACGACACCGAGCGGCAGACCGCCCTGCGCCGCGGCGGCGCCGACCGGCTGGACCAGGCCGCGGCCTGGGTCGGCGAGCGCCACCCGGAGGTCACCGTCCACACCGACCTCCTCGGCGGCTTCCCCGCCCACGTCCTGCTGGCACAGTCCCGGCACGCCCGTCTCGTCGTCCTCGGCTCCCGGCACCTGGGCCGCGCCGCCGAACTCTTCAGCTCCGGCTCGACCGTCGTCCCCGTGACCGCCCAGGCCGCCTGCCCGGTCGCCGTGGTCGGCGACGCCGAACACGCCACCCAGCAGCCGGCCTACCTCGTCGTCGGCATCGACGGCAGCGCGGCCACCACCGACGCCCTGACCTTCGCCTTCGACGAGGCCGACCGA
>NZ_JZWV01000182.1 GCF_000966975.1 Streptomyces katrae
GGTCGTGTGCGTGTGGCAGCCGCCGCTGTTCCTGCTCAACGACGAGGAAGTCGCGCTGAAGGCCCAGCGGTTCCTGCTCGGCGAGGCCACCGCCGGACTGGCGGACGCGTATCCGGACGTCCACGTCACCCACGAGGTCCTCACCGGCCACCCCGTCGAGGAACTCGCCCGGACCGCCGAACACGCCCTCGCCCTGGTCGTGGGGCGCCGCGGGCGGGGCGGCTACACCGGCATGCGGCTGGGCTCCGTCACGCACGGCCTGCTGCACCGGGCCCACTGCCCGGTGATCACCGTCCCCACCGGCTGAACCGGCGATGACCAGCCCCCCGACGGACGCACCGGCCCTCCCCACCAGGGAAGCGGCCGGGCTGACACGGGCCGAGGCCGAGCGCGGGCTCGCCCGCTACGGGCGCAACGAGGTACCACCGCCCCCGCCCACACCCCTGCACCGCCGGGTCCTGGCACAGCTGCGCGACCCGCTCATCCTGGTCCTGCTCGGCGCCGCCCTCCTGACCATCGCCATCGGGGACCGCCCCGACGCCGTGGTCATCACCCTCGTGGTCGTCGTCAACACCACCGTCGGGGTCGCCCAGGAGGTCCGGGCGGACCGTGCCGTCGCCGCACTCTCCGCCCTGTCGGCCCCGCGCGCCCGGGTCCTGCGCGACGGCGCCCCCCACGAGGTGCCGACCGCCCTCGTGGTGCCCGGAGACACCCTGCTGCTGGGCGAGGGGGACATCGTCGCCGCGGACGCCCTCCTCACCGAGGCGTCGGCGCTGCTCACCGACGAGTCGATGCTCACCGGCGAGTCCGAACCCGTCGCCAGGGCAGTGGGCGAGCCGGTGAGCGCCGGCACCGTCGTCGTACGCGGCCGGGGAGTCGCCACGGCCACGGCCACCGGCCCGGCGAGCGCCTTCGGCCGGATCGCGGCGTCGCTCGACGGAGGCCACGAACCGACCCCGCTCCAGCGCCGGCTCGCCTCCCTCGGCCGCGTCCTGGCCGTCGTCACCCTCGCCCTGTGCCTCCTGTTCTTCGCCCTGGGCCTGCTGCGCGGCCTGCCGGCGGGCACGATGGCCGTCACCGCCATCAGCCTCGCCGTCGCCGCCGTCCCCGAGTCCCTCCCCGCCGTGGTCACCCTGGCCCTGGCGCTGGGAGCCCGCCGGATGGCGGCCCGGGGCGCCCTCGTCCGCCGCCTGCCCGCCGTCGAGACCCTCGGTTCGGTGAGCGTCCTGGCCACCGACAAGACCGGCACCCTCACCGAGGGCCGCATGGTCGTCCAGCACGTGTGGACGCCCGAGGGCGCCGCCGACATCTCCGGCACCGGATACGGGCCCCACGGCCGCCTGCTGCGCGACGGACGGCAGCTGACACCCCGGGAAGCCCACCCGGTACGCGAACTGCTCATGGCCGCCGCCCTCTGCAACGACGCCGGCCTCAGACCGCCCATGCCCACGGACCCGACCGGCGCATGGACCCCCGTGGGCGACCCGATGGAAGCGGCCCTGCTGGCGGCCGCCGCCAAGGCCCACTGCCCCGGCCGGGCCGAGCTGGACC
Organism: Streptomyces katrae; assembly: GCF_000966975.1. Lineage (GTDB taxonomy): Bacteria > Actinomycetota > Actinomycetes > Streptomycetales > Streptomycetaceae > Streptomyces > Streptomyces katrae. The sequence goes on from NZ_JZWV01000182.1 coordinate 1,552, forward strand.
GGCTCTGCCGACGGTTCGCCGAGGCTCCCTTCGACCCCCAGCGCAAGCGGATGACCACCCTGCACCACCTGCCCGACGGCAACGTCCTCGTCTGTCTCAAAGGGGCCCCGGAGAGCGTGCTGGACCCCACGGTCCTCGACGCGGAGCCCGGCCTGCTGGACCGAGCCCGCTCCCAGGCGCAGACCCTGGCACGGCAGGGCTTCCGCGTCCTGGCCGTGGCGGCCGCCGAGAGGCTCTGGCAGCCCCTGCCCGCCACCGGAGCCGAACAGGGCCTGCGCCTGCTGGGCCTGGTCGCGATCAGTGACCCCCCGAAGCCGTCGGCCACCGCCACCCTCGCGGCCTGCCGCGCGGCGGGCATCACCCCCGTGATGATCACCGGCGACCACCCGGCCACCGCCCGGGCCGTCGCCGTACGCACCGGAGTCGTCGACGACGGACCCGACGGCAGGGTCCTCACCGGCCCCGACCTGGCAACGGCCCCGGACGCCGACCTGACCGCCGCCCGCGTCTTCGCCCGCACGGACCCCCAGCAGAAGCTGGACATCGTCCGCGCCTGGCGCGCCCGCGGCGCCGTCACCGCCATGACCGGCGACGGGGTCAACGACGGCCCCGCCCTGCGCCAGGCGGACATCGGCGTCGCCATGGGCGCCCGCGGCACCGAAGTGGCCCGGCAGGCAGCCGACCTCGTCCTCACCGACGACGAACTCTCCACCGTCGTCACAGCGGTCGAGGAAGGCCGCCGGGTGTACGACAACATCCGCCGCTTCCTCGTCTACGCCATGGCGGGCGGCACCGCCGAGATCCTCGTCATGCTGGCCGGCCCCCTGCTCGGGCTGCCCCTGCCCCTGCGCGCCGCACAGATCCTGTGGATCAACCTCCTCACGCACGGCCTGACCGGCGTGGCCATGGGCGCCGAACCCGCCGCCCCCGACGCCATGCGGCGCCCGCCCCGGCCGCCGGACCGGCACATCCTCGCCGCCGGGGTCTGGCAGCGCCTGCTCGCCCTGGCCTCGGCCGTCACGGTCGTGTCCCTCCTCGCCGGCACCGCGGCACGCGCCTGGGGCCTGCCCTGGCAGAGCGTGCTCTTCCTCGCCCTGCTCGCCGCCCAGCTGGGCGTGGCCCTGGGCCTGCGCGGCCGCCTCCTGACCCGGGCGAACCCCTTCCTGCCCGCCTCCGTGGCCGGCTCGGCGCTCCTCGCCGCCGCCGCCCTCCACGTCCCCGCCCTGCGGTCGCTGCTGGACACCGAGCCCGTGGGCTGGTCCGGCCTGTGGCTCGCCTCGGCCGCCGCCCTGGCGGCTTTCGTCTGCGCCCGCCTCCTGCGGGGCGCGTTCCACGGAAAGGGATGACCACGCAGCCCATCGCGGACCGCTCCGGCACGCACGCCGAACTCGGCGACGCCCACCTGCGCCACCTGCGCCACACCGCCCACCACTGAACAGCGGCCGCCTCCGGCCGGGACTACCGTGGAGAAGGGACGCCGATCCCCGCACCGATGCCACCGGCCGGAGGTGGGACATGAGCGCAGGCGACCGGCCTGCCGAACCGGGCGTGCCCCGGCTGCGCCTCGACGAGCTCCTCGACGAGCTCCAGATCCGGATCGAAGAGGTGCGCGGGACCCGCGACCGGCTCAACGGCCTCCTGGAAGCGGTCATGTCCGTCGGCCGGGAGCTCGACCTGCCGCAGGTGCTGCGCGGCATCGTCGAGGCCGCCGTCCTCCTCGTGGACGCCGAGTACGGCGCCCTCGGCGTGATCGGCGACGACAGAAGCTCGCCGAGTTCCTGCCCGTCGGCATCAGCGACGAACTC
>NZ_JZWV01000183.1 GCF_000966975.1 Streptomyces katrae
GTCGGCATCAGCGACGAACTCCGCGCGCAGATCGGCGACCTGCCCTCCGGCCACGGCATCCTCGGCGAACTCATCCGCCACCCCCAGGCCCTGCGCCTGCCGGAACTGTCGGAGCACCCCGCCTCGTACGGCTTCCCGGCCCACCATCCGCCGATGCACTCCTTCCTCGGCGTGCCCATCCGGGTCCGCGAAGAGGTGTTCGGCAACCTCTACCTCACCGAGAAGCGAGGCCGCGCCGACTTCGACCCCGAGGACGAGGCCGTGCTGTCCACCCTCGCCGTGGCCGCCGGAATCGCCATCGAGAACGCCCGCCTCTTCGAGGAGGTGCGCCTGCGCGAGCGCTGGCTCGAGGCCGGCGCGGACATCACCAGCGCCCTGCTCTCCGGCACCCCTCAGGACGAGGTCCTCCGGGGCATGCTGGAGCGCGCCAAGGACATCACCGGCGCCGACATGGGCGTCTTCTACCTCCTGGGCACCGGCGGCGAACTGCGCGGCTCCCTGGCCCTCGGGGAAGGCGCCGAAGCACACCGGGGGATCGTCCTGCCCAGCACCCGCGGCACCCTGGCCGAGGCCGCGCTCGCCCGCGACGGCCTGATCACGGTGACGGACGTCGCGACGGACGCACGCGTCACCGTGCAGCCCGAACGCTGGCAGGGCTTCGGCCCCGCCGTCGCCGTCACGGTCGGTACGAAGGAGAAGCTCAGCGGCGTGCTGATGCTCGCCCGCCGGAAGGCGCGTCCCGGGTTCGCGCCCTCGGAGGTCGCGGCGCTCCCGGGCTTCGCCGGCCAGGCGGCCCTGGCCCTGGAGCTGGCGGACCGGCGCCGCGACGCCGAGCAGATGAGCATGCTGGAGGACCACGACCGCATCGCCCGCGACCTCCACGACCTGGCCATCCAGCGCCTCTTCGCCACCGGCATGACCCTGCAGAGCGCCCAGCGCTTCGTCGACCACCCCGAGGCCGCCGAACGGCTCGCCCGCGCGGTCGACGACCTGGACGCCACCATCAAGATCATCCGCTCCACCATCTTCGGACTGCGCGAGCGCGAGACCCCGGCCCTGGGCTCCGAACTCCGCGCCCGCGCCGTCCAGACCCTGGACGAGGCGGCGGCCGGCCTGGGCTTCGCCCCGGCCCTGCGGATGGAAGGCCTCATCGACACCGACGTCCCCCCGGCCGTGGCCGACGAGGCCCTGGCGGTACTCGGCGAGGCACTGACCAACGTCGCCCGCCACGCGAGGGCCGGCCACGCGGAGGTCATGATCACCGCAGTGGACGGCGTCCTCACCGTCGCGGTGACGGACGACGGCACCGGCATGCCCGAGAGCGGCCGCCGCAGCGGCCTGCGCAACCTGAGCGAGCGCGCGCGGAGACTGGGCGGCCGGATGACCGTGGCCTCCCCGGGCCCCGGCGGGCACGGCACCCGCCTGGAATGGCGGGTGCCGCTGACACCCTCGCCGATGTGAACGGCGGCGGCCCGGCACCAGGGCCGGACGGGACCGCAGGGGGACCGTCCGGCCCTGGCGGGGCGGGTGCACCCGTGCTGTCATGGAGGTGACGGAAAGAGTCCCTGAAGGATGCGGGGAAGCGGCTCACGGCCGTGCACCGCACAATCGGGTTCCGCGAGAAGCGGGCGGGCTCTTTCCGTCCTCGCGTGGCCGGGCAGAGGCGTTCAGCTCTCGCCCGGGTAGAGGTGCTCAGCGCTCGCCCGGGCCGCTGTGGTCCTGCTCGTGGACCTGTGCGGCGATGACCGCCGCCTGGACCCGGCGTTCCACGCCGAGCTTGCCCAGGAGCCGGGAGATGTGGTTCTTGACCGTCTTCTCGGACAGGTACAGCCGCTTGGCGATCTGCCGGTTGGTGAGGCCGTCGCCGATGAGTTCCAGGACGGCCCGCTCCCGCTCCGTGAGCGCCGCCAGACGGGCGTCCTCCGGCTCCTTCGGCGCCTCCGGGTCGCGCAGCGAACGCATCAGGCGGGCGGTCGTGGCCGGGTCCAGCATGGACTGCCCGGTGGCGACCGTACGGACGGCGGAGACCAGGTCGGAGCCCTTGATCTGTTTCAGCACGTATCCCGACGCGCCCGCCATGATCGCGTCCAGCAGCGCGTCCTCGTCGTCGAACGAGGTCAGCATCAGGCAGGCCAGCCCCGGCATGTGGGACCGCAGCTCCCGGCAGACCGTGATGCCGTCGCCGTCGGGCAGCCGCACATCGAGCACGGCGACGTCCGGACGCAGCGCCGGCCCGCGGGCCAGCGCCTGCTCGGCCGTGCCCGCCTCACCCACCACGGTGATGTCCGGTTCGGCGTCCAGGAGGTCCCGCAGTCCGCGCCGGACCACCTCGTGGTCGTCGAGGAGGAACACCTTGATCGGCGCCTCGCGTGCGGCATTCGGATCGTCGGACATGGCCGCGCCCCTGGTTCGGTCCGGGTTGTGCGTCTCGTCCGGATTATCCCAGGTCCGGGTGGCGGACGCCGAGACGAGCGCGCCGCGCCCGTGGGCGACGGCCGGCCCCTATCGGCGCTGTCCCGGGTGGGCGGTGGCGGAGAAGCCGTCGTGCCAGGCGGCGCGTGCGCCGGAGTCGCCGATCCGGTAGACCTGCACGAGCGTGCCCGCACCGATCAGCAGGGCCAGCACGACCGCCACCGCGCGCAGCGGCGTGGACCGGGCCCACCCGGCCGCCGCCGGGGCCGGCGGGGTGGCCGAGGCGCGCCGCTGCACCCACCAGACGGCCGTGGCCAGGACGAAGAGCCCCAGGACCCACGGCAGCAGCCCGTCGCCCAGCTCGGTGTGGCGGCGGATCAGCGGATCGCGCTCGACGTGGTGCTCCAGCCACTCGCCCGTATGCGTCGTCAGCGGCACGCTGACCAGGACCGCCAGCGCGAGGACGGGCAGCGCGAGACCGGCCCGGCGGGCGGCGCGCGGGAAGCAGGCGCACACGATCAGGGCGAGGGCGGCCAGGGGGGCCAGGACCACGACGACGTGCACCAGGAGGATGTGGGCGGGGAGACCGTTGACCAGGCCGAGTCCCATGGTGCTCCTTCGGAGGATGCGGTGAGCGGGCGGGGGATCGGGCGGCAGCCTCACAGCCGAACCTCTGCGTACCTTCTGAAAACGGCCCCTCACGCCCCCCTCAGCGGTGACTCAGAGGAAACTCAAAGGCGGACCGTGCCCGCGGGGGCCTGCCGCCGGGAGATGCTGGAGGGGCCATGGAAGAGCCCCGTACGACATCACCCCTGCGCCGCCCGGACGGCGAACCGGTCCGGATCCTCGTCGTCGACGACGAGCCCGACGTGACCGACGTCCTCGCCTCCGCGCTGACCGCCGAGGGGTGCGAGGTCCGCACGGCGGCGGACGGCGCCGCCGCCGTCACGGCCGGCCTCGAGTTCCGGCCCGACGCCGTGGTCCTGGACCGGATGCTGCCCGACCTCGACGGCGTGGAGGTGCTCCGCGCCCTGCGGCGGGACGCACCCCGGGTCGGCGTGCTCTTCCTGACCGCGCGGGACGCCGTCGAGGACCGGATCGCCGGGATCACCGCCGGCGGGGACGACTACGTCACCAAGCCGTACAGCCTGGAGGAGGTCCTGGCCCGGCTGCGCGGCCTGCTGCGCCGGGCCGGGATGCTCGCCGACTCCGACGGGGCGCACCGGCTGACCGTCGGCGACCTCGGCATGGACGAGGAAGCACGGGAGGTCACCCGGGGCGGCGTCGTGATCGGTCTGTCGCGGACCGAGTTCGAGCTGCTGCGCTTCCTGATGCGCAACCCGCGCCGGGTGCTGTCCAAGGCCCAGATCCTGGACCGGGTGTGGGCCTACGACTTCGGCGGGCAGGCCCACGTCGGCGAGCTCTACATCAGCTACCNGCGC
>NZ_JZWV01000184.1 GCF_000966975.1 Streptomyces katrae
GTAGAGCTCTACATCAGCTACCTGCGCAAGAAGATCGACGCGGGGCGGCCCCCGATGATCCACACGGTCCGCGGCCTCGGCTACGTGCTGAAACCCGGTGGCGGCCCGTGAGACACCTCGTGCCCCGCACGTTGCGCGGCCAGCTCACTGCCGGGCTGGTCGCCCTCCTGGCCATGGCCTGCCTGGCCGTCGGCGTCACCACCGCCGTGGCCCTGCGCGGGTTCCTGACCGGACGGCTGGACGAGCAGCTCACCGCGTCCCAGGGCCGCTTCGCCGCCAGCCTGGAGCACGAGACCGTACCCGACGCCGACAACCGCCCCGACACCCGCGGCCAGGCCGACGGAACCTTCGGCGCACGCCTGTTGAACGGCACCGTCACCCAGGCCGCCGTCGTCGACCACGCGGCCGACCGCACCCTCACCCTCACCCCCGGCGACCGCCAGGCCCTCGCCCGCGTCCCCGCCGACGGCCACGGACACTCCCTCCGCCTCTCCGGCCCCGGCCGCTACCGCGTCACCGCCGTACGGGGCGACGACGGTGACGTCCTGGTGACCGGACTGCCCCTGCACCCGCTGGAAGAGACCGTCCACCGCGTCGAGGCGGTCGAGGCCGCCCTGTTCGGCACGGCCCTGGCACTCACCGGCATCGCGGCCGCCGCCTGGGTACGGATCTCCCTGACACCCCTGCGACGGGTCACCGCCCGCGCCGCGGAGGTGGCGGAGCTGCCCCTCGCGAGCGGCGAGGTCGCGCCATGCCGGGCCCGCTGCCCGACGCCGACCCGCGCACCGAGGTCGGCCAGGTCGCCGGCGCCCTCAACCGCAT
>NZ_JZWV01000185.1 GCF_000966975.1 Streptomyces katrae
CCCCTCGCGAGCGGCGAGGTCGCCATGCCGGGCCCGCTGCCCGACGCCGACCCGCGCACCGAGGTCGGCCAGGTCGCCGGCGCCCTCAACCGCATGCTCGGCCACGTCGAGGACGCCCTCGGCCGCCGCCAGGCCAGTGAGGAGCGGCTGCGCCACTTCGCCGCCGACGCCAGCCACGAACTGCGCACCCCGGTCGCGAACGTCCGGGGCCACGCGGAACTGGCCCTGCGCCACCGGGGCCCCGTACCGGGCGACGTCCGGCACGCCCTGGAGCGCATCGAGGCGGAGTCGCAGCGCATGACCTCACTCGTCGACGACCTCCTCCTGCTCGCCCGGCTGGACGCCGGGCGGCCGCTCGAACGCGCGGAGGTCGACCTCACCCTCCTCGTCCTCGACGCGACGGCCGACGCCCGGGCGGCCGGCCCGGGCCACCACTGGCGTCTCGACCTCCCCGAAGAACCCGTCGTCGTCACCGGCGACGCCCGCGGCCTCCAGCAGGCCGTCGGCAACCTCCTCGCCAACGCCCGCACGCACACCCCGCCCGGCACCGAGGTGACCGTCACCCTCGCGACCGGACCGGAAAGCGTGACCGTGACCGTGGCGGACAACGGCCCCGGCATCCCCGAAGACCTCCAGCCCGAGGTCTTCGGCCGCTTCGTCCGCGCCGACCACTCCCGCTCCCGGGCGACCGGCAGCACCGGCCTCGGCCTCGCGATCGTACACGCCGTCGCCGTGGCGCACGGCGGCACCGCCACCGTCACCAGCCGCCCCGGACACACCGGTTTCCGCCTGGTACTCCCTCTCGCCTAGACGGGTGTGCCGACGGCGCTGTCCAGCTCCATCCGGACGTCCACGACCCCCTCGACCGCCCGGATCGCCCGCGCGACCAGGGGTACCAGGGCACGGTCCGGTAGCCGACCCCGCAGGGTGACGACACCGTCCTGGACGGCGAAGTCCAGGGCCGCCCCCGGCATCAGCTCGGTGAGCACCGACAGCCGGATCTCCTCCTCGAGCTCCTCGTCGGGGCGGAGGAACACCTTCAGGAGGTCGCTGCGGCTGACCACGCCCTCGAGCATGCCCACCTCGTTCACGACGGGCAGCCGCTTGACGCGCTTGTGGGCCATGATCCGCGCGGCCTCGGCGACCGGTGCGTCCGGATGGACGGTGACGGCCGGACTCGACATGAGCTCCTCGGCCAGTGTCCCGCCGGCCTTGGACGCCTCCTCCAGCTGGTCGGGAAGCACCGGCTCGGTCCGCCGGAACTCCTCCTTCGGCAGGAGGTCCGCCTCCGATACGACGCCGACCACACGGCCCTCGCCCTCCAGGACGGGCAGCGCGCTGACCTTCCACTGGTGCATCAGCTCGACGATCTCCTTGTAGGACGCCTCGCGGCCGATCGCGACGGCGGTGTGCGTCATGACGTCACTGACGGTGTAGCGGGATGCGGACATGGCGGGTTCCTCGGGGTGCGTTGGGTCAGAGGTAGCTGCCGCTGCCGTACGGCGCGTACAGGTCGAGCAGGCGGACCCGGGCGGCCTGGAGCCGATGGGCGAGCACCTGTCCGACCCAGTGCCCGACGGCCGATCCGAAGCCGGGGTCGGCGTCCATCAGCATCCGCACGGGTTCGGCCTCGAACTCGTACGCGCGCACGGGGGTCATCGCTTCGGCGCCCAGGCGCCAGGTGTAGGGCTTGAAGAGCCAGGAACAGCCGACGAGCTGTCCGGCGCCGAGGTGTTCGATGACGGCCGCGCGCCGACCGGGCACGTGGATGTCGAGGGTGACGGTGCCCGACCGGACGATCCAGAACCGGTCGGCGTGGCCGCCCTCGCGGAAGAGACGGGTCCCTTCGGCGAAGTTGACCTCCCGTGCCAGCTCCATCAGGCGCGAACGGTGGTCGGGGGACAGCGCGGTGGCGATACGGGTGGGGGAAGGAGCACTCATGGACGGCCTCCAGGTTCGAGTCCGCCTCCAGTCTTCGCCGACGGCTCCCTCCCGGACAGGGGCCCTGTGGCCCTCTCCGGGGCCCGACCGGCCCATGCCCCGCGCAGGCCCGGCCGGGGACCCTGGCAACAGACGGGGCCCGCGACCATCCGGCCCCCCACACCCATCTGGCAGGCACGCGATGTACTGGAACGACCACATGGCCCCCTGGGGCTGGTTCGCGATGTCCTTCACGACGCTGCTCCTCTGGGGACTGATCGCCGCCGCTGCCGTCCTGCTGGTCCGCAACCTCAGGGGCGACCGCGCGACACCGGGCACCCCCGCCACCACGGAGGCGGAGGCCCTCCTCGCCGGGCGGTACGCCAGGGGCGAGATCGACGACGAGGAGTACGCGCGGCGGCTCGCCGTCCTGCGCGGCCACCCACCGGGGCCCACGCCCCGGTGAGAAGCCGACACGACGGGACCCGCCGCCACCGCCCACCCGCGGATCCGCATGCGGGACCTTTTCGTCCTCTTGACGATATGTAGGCGGCCGGTTAGCGTCATGGTGACGAAATCGAGGGGGTTCCCACCATGGCCGACATCACCCGTCGCTTCGGCTGGCGTCACCTGCGCTCCGCGCCCACCACCCACATCCGCCACCACAGGCGCGGCCGGCTCGTCCACGACGGCCGTGGGCTCAGCTTCTGGTACCGGTCGCTGTCGGCGGCGCTGTCCGAAGTGCCCGTCGACGACCGGGAGCTGGCCATGGCGTTCCACGCCCGTACGGCCGACTTCCAGGACGTCACCGTGCAGGCCACCGTCACCTACCGGATCAGCGATCCGGCCGCGGCGGCGGACCGGCTCGACTTCTCCGTGGACCCGGACACCGGCAGCTGGCGGGGCGCGCCCCTGGAGCAGATCTCCACCCTCCTCACCGAGACCGCGCAGCAGCACACGCTGGACGTGCTGGCCCGGACCCCGCTGGCCGTGGCCCTGGTGGACGGGGTCGCCTCCGTACGGCGGAGCGTCGCAGCCGGTCTCGCCGCCGAGCCGCGGCTCCCCGACACCGGCATCGACGTGGTGGCCGTACGCGTCGTCGCGATCCGGCCCGAGGCCGAGGTGGAGCGCGCCCTGCGCACACCGGCCCGCGAGCAGATCCAGCAGGAGGCGGACCGGGCGACCTACGAACGGCGGGCCGTCGCCGTCGAGCGGGAGCGTGCGATCGCCGAGAACGAGCTGGCCAGCCAGATCGAACTGGCCCGGCGTGAGGAGCAGCTGATCGAGCAGCGGGGCGTCAACTCCCGTCGGGAGGCGGAGGAGGCGGCGGCGGCCGACGGCGTACGGACCGAGGCCGAGGCGGCGCGCAAGGTCCGTCTGGCCCAGGCGGACGCCGCAGCGGCGCGCGAGACCGGGTCGGCACGGGCCGAGGCCCAGGCTTCCTGGCTGCGGGTGCACGACGAGGCCCGCGCGGGCACGCTGTACGCCCTGGCGGCGACCCGGCTGGCGGAGAACCTGCCGCGCGTCGAGAGCATCACGCTCACTCCGGACGTCCTCACCGGCCTCCTCGCCAGGCTCGGGCGCCCGGACACCGGGGCGGACGCGTGAGCCTGGCGCCCCGGGCGGTGCTCGTGCACCGCAGGACCGAGTACGAGGAGCTGATCGACCGGCACGGGACGCACGGACAGGCGGCCTTCTTCCTCTCCAGCCGGGGCCGCTCGATCGACGACGTGGTCGGCCGCCACCACCGGACCCGGCAGGCGCTGCGCGAGGTGGCGGCGGCGGTGCCGCTCACCTGGCGCACCTCCCAGGTGGAACGGGCGGACCTGGACCGCTTCCTGTTCGCGCCGGAGGACGTGGTGGTCGTGGTCGGGCAGGACGGCCTGGTCGCCAACACCGCGAAGTACCTCGCCGGACAGCCCGTGGTCGGGATCGACACCGACCCGGGACGCAACCCCGGAGTGCTGGTCCGTCACCGCTGCACCGACACGGCCGCCCTCCTGCGCGCCGCGGCCGGCGGAGGGCCGACGGAAGACCTGACCATGGTCGAGGCGGTCGCCGACGACACCCAGCGCCTCCTCGCGCTGAACGAGATCTACCTGGGCTCGCCCGGCCACCAGACGGCCCGCTACCGCCTGGGCCCCGACGGCGAAGAAGGTCCGGGCGAGGCCCAGGCGTCCTCCGGTGTACTCGTCGGCACCGGCACCGGCGCCACCGGCTGGCTGCGCTCCCTGTGGCTGGAACGCGGCAGCACGGCGCAGCTGCCCGCCCCGTCGGACCGCCGGCTCCTGTGGTTCGTCCGTGAAGCCTGGCCGTCGCCCGCGACCGGAACCACGAGGGTCGGCGGCCATCTGGACCAGCGCGAGGGGCTGCGGCTGACGGTGGAGTCCGACCGGATCGTGGTCTTCGGCGACGGCATGGAGGCGGACGCCCTGCAGCTGACCTGGGGTCAGAGCGTACGACTGGGCATCGCGGCGACGGCGCTGCGCCTGCTGACGTGAGCACCCCGCCCGGCCGGCCTCGCGGCAGGGAGGTCCGCGACCCGGCAAGTCCCGTCGAAGACGGCGGGCACGCACGGGACCAGTGGCCGGCACCGGAGTGGGAGGGGGGTCAGTGCAGACCGGAGACCTTGAAGACCGTGTGGGCCGTCTCGCGGTCGATGTGCCGGGCCAGCTCCCGTAGGGCGGTCGCGCCCTCCCGCAGGGTGCCGCGCTGGATCGCCGCGCGGCCGTCGGTGTCCAGGAGGTGCCACATCGCCGGATTGCGGGTCAGGACCGTCGGGTCGATCTCGGCCCGGTTGCCCTGTGCGTCCCGGAGGACCAGCCGTTGGGCCACCCCGTCGGTCCAGTGGACCGAGACGAGGGAGTCGGTGCGGACCGTGTCCGTGGTCAGCATCCGTCGTGCGCTCAGCCGTCCCGGGCGGACGGAGACCCGCTGGGGCAGCATGATGGCGAAGAGGAGGAAGGCCAGGCCGGCCCACAGGGCGCCGCGCGCCGGACCGAGCCTCCCGGAAGCGGCGTCCACGGCGAACAGTGCCGTGCACAGGAGGGACGCGACACCGAGGGCCGAGCGCATCTCTCCGGCCCAGTGGAGGTCGTGTGCGCAGGATCCGGAATGTGCGGCGTCGGCGTCCTGGGAGCCGGGCGCGTCAGGTGTGAAACGTCGTCCCATGAGGAGGACATTAGGGCTGGTGGCGGCGTTGTGGCCGGAGCCTGACGCACCTCTGACGGGCCGGCTACGCCATGTTGACGGTTCGTCCGCCACGAGTTCCCGTCCGGCCTCGTCCGTGGTCGTCATGCTCAGAACCTCTCCGGGAAGAGGTACGCCAGGACCAGGTACCCGGCCAGGCAGACCGCGATGATGATGCCGACGACGTTCTCCGTACCCACCCGCACCCGACTCCTCCGCGCGTCCAACCCCATCAGCGAACAGCAGCGGAGCCGGGAACGAAACGTCCCTGATGCGCTCCTGACGGCTGTCCCGCGGGACTTTGACGGTGTATTGACGGCCATTGCGCCGATGGGGTGAAGGCGGTGTGGCCGACGAGGAGGTCGGCGAGCTTGTTGTGGCGCTCGTGGGCGTCAGGTCACCGCGGACGTCGGCATCTCCGGCGACACCGGAGGGCCGTCCCCCGCCACGGGGAGGGTGAGGACCATGGTGAGGCCGCCGCCGGGGGTGTCCTCCGCCGCGAGGGTGCCTCCGATGGCCTCGGTGAAGCCGCGTGCGACGGCGAGACCCAGGCCGACGCCTGCGCCGCGCGGGGCGTCCCCGTGGCGCTGGAAGGGCTCGAAGATGCGGTTCTTGGCCTCGTCGGGGACGCCGGGGCCCCGGTCGACGACCCGGAGTTCCACCCGGTTCCCCAGGGCGCTCGCGGAGACGTTGACGGGCTGGCCGTGGGGGCTGTACTTGACGGCGTTCTCGACGATGTTGGCGACGGCCCGTTCCAGCAGGCCCCGGTCGACGGCGACCATCGGGAGCGTCTCGGGGATGTCCAGGCCGACGCTGTCCTCCGGTACACCGCCCAGGGCCATGGGGACGACCTCGTCGAGGTCGGTCTCCCGGATGAGCGGGACGACGGTGCCGGTGTTGAGGCGCGACATGTCGAGGAGGTTGCCGATCAGGGCGGCGAGGCGGTCGGCGCCGTCCTCGATGCCTTCGAGCAGTTCGGCCTTGTCCTCCTCGGACCATTCGACGTCGTCGGAGCGCAGCGAGGTGACGGAGGCCTTGATGCCGGCGAGCGGGGTGCGCAGGTCGTGGCTGACGGCGGCGAGCAGGGCCGTGCGGATGCGGTTGGCCTCGGCCAGCCGGCGCGATTTCTCCGCCTCGTCGACGAGGCGCTGGCGGTCGAGTACGACGGCCGCCTGAGCGGCGAAGGCGCCCAGGACGCGGCGGTCCTCGGCGGGCAGGACCCGGCCGGCCAGGGCGAGCGCCATGTTGTCGCCTATCGGGAGGTCGACGTCCGCGTCCTCGGGCCGGCTGATGGGGCCGGTGCCGACGGACGCCGCCGTCGTCCATGGCTCGACCTCACTGGTGCGTTCCAGGAGGACGACCGACTGCATGGCGAAGGTCTCGCGCAGTCGTTCGAGCAGGGCGTCGAGGGAGTCCTCGCCGCGCAGGACGCTGCCGGCGAGGAAGGAGAGGATCTCGGACTCGGCGCGCAGGCGGGCGGCCTGGTGGGTGCGCCGGGCGGCGAGGTCGACCACGGAGGCCACGGACACCGCCACGCCGACGAAGATCGCGATGGCGACGATGTTCTTGGGGTCGGAGACGGTGAACTCGTGCAGCGGCGGGGTGAAGTAGTAGTTCAGCAGCAGGGACCCGAACGCCGCGGAGGCGAGCGCGGGCAGGAGCCCGCCGAGCAGCGCCGCCGCCACGGTGAAGGTGAGGAAGAGCAGCATGTCGTTCGCGAGCCCGAGTTCGGGGACGAACTGGCTCAGCAGGACGGCGAGCACGGCGGGGCCGGCGATGCCGGCGGCCCAGCCCCAGATGATGCGGGAGCGGCTGAGGCGCGCGCCCCGGGCGACGGGCAGCCCGCGGCGGCCCTTGGCGGCCTCGTCGTGGGTGACGATGTGGACGTCGAGGTCCGGGCCGGATTCGCGGGCGACGGTGGCGCTGACGCCGGGGCTGAAGACGGACTGCCAGGAGCGGCGCCGGCTCACCCCGAGCACGATCTGCGTGGCGTTGACCCCTCGGGCGAACTCCAGCAGCGCGTCCGGAACGTTGTCGCCTATGACGTGGTGGAAGGTGCCGCCGAGGTCCTCGACCAGGGTCCGCTGGACGGCGAGTTCCTTGGGCGAGGCGGAGGTGAGGCCGTCGCTGGCGGCGATGTAGACGGCGAGCACCTCGCCGCCGGCGCCCTTCTCGGCGAGCCGGGCGGCGCGGCGGATGAGGGTGCGGCCTTCGGGGCCGCCGGTGATGCCGACGACGATGCGCTCGCGGGCCTGCCAGGTGGAGCGGATGTTGTGCTCGCCCCGGTACTCCTGGAGGTACTCGTCGACCCGGTCGGCCACCCACAGCAGCGCGAGCTCGCGCAGCGCGGTCAGGTTCCCGGGCCGGAAGTAGTTGGAGAGGGCCGCGTCGACCTTGTCCGGCTTGTAGACGTTGCCGTGGGCCATCCGGCGCCGCAGGGCCTGCGGGGACATGTCGACGAGCTCGATCTGGTCGGCCCGGCGGGCGACCTCGTCGGGGACGGTCTCGCGCTGGCGGACCCCGGTGATCGTCTCGACCACGTCCCCCAGGGATTCCAGGTGCTGGATGTTGACGGTCGAGACGACGTCGATGCCGGCCTGGAGGAGTTCCTCGACGTCCTGCCACCGCTTGGCGTTGCGCGAGCCGGGCACGTTGGTGTGCGCGAGTTCGTCGACCAGGACGACGGCGGGGCGCCGGGCGAGGATCGCGTCGACGTCCATCTCGGTGAACGTGGAGCCGCGGTAGTCCAGTTCGCGCCGCTCGATGAGTTCGAGGCCGTGCAGCATGACCTCGGTCCGCGGCCGGTTGTGGTGCTCGACGAAGCCGACGACGCAGTCGGTGCCCCGCTCGACCCGGCGGTGGGCCTCGGAGAGCATCGCGTACGTCTTGCCGACGCCCGGTGCCGCGCCGAGGTAGATGCGGAGCTTGCCGCGTCCCATGTTCAGACTCTTCTTCTGTGGTGTGACGAGCGGGCGGATGATCAGGGTTCGAAGCGGTATCCCATGCCCGGTTCGGTGAAGCTCCTGAGCGAAGTGGAAGCAATGAATCGGCCAGATGGCCGATGACGAGACAACCGTGTCCTCATCCCGGCGTTAAGACGCCTTGACGGTGTCCATACGGGCGAGGGGGAACTCTTGACGCCTCCCTAACGCGAGGGGACGGGAGGGCCCGGTCAGCCCAGGCGGTCCAGGCCGGCCGTGTCCAGGGCGGATCCGGCCTGCGCGGCCAGGGCGACGGCCACCAGGCGGTCCTGCTCCGGGGGGAGCGGGCCGGGAAGGGGGTCCAGCAGGAAGCGGCCGTAGTAGTGTCCGCCGCCCACGACCCGCAGCTCGGTCTCGTCGTCCGGCCAGTCCGCGTACTCGGTCACCCGGTCCGGGCGGCGCAGCCACACGCCACCGTCGTGTTCCAGGCGCGGCAGGCCGCCCATCAGGTTCCCGTACTCGAAGCGACAGCCGCGCAGGCCGAGCAGACCGACGAGCTCCCTGCGCACGTACTCGACGACCGCCTCCGGCGAGCGGCCGTCCTCGGCCAGCCGGGCGGTGCCCCGGAGGCTCGCCAGACGGGCGGCGTCGGTGATCACGGTGGTCTGCAATCGGCGGGCGCGCACCGACAGCTGGGAGACGATCAGGCCGACGACGAGCAGCAGGACGGCCGTCTCGACGTCCTGGCGGCCGGTGATCGTGAACCGTTGGTAGGGCACGGTCAGGAAGAAGTCGAACCAGGCGGCCGCCGACAGCGCGGCCACCGCTCCGGCGGTCCGCGTACCGGTGGCGGCCACCGCGACCACCGCGACGACGAGGATCAGGGCCGCGTTC
>NZ_JZWV01000186.1 GCF_000966975.1 Streptomyces katrae
ATCAGGGCCGCGTTCGTCGCCGAAAGCTCCGTACGGAAGGGCACGAGCGCGAGCGCCACGAGGAAGGGGGCCACGAGCGCCGCGAGCAGGGCGGCGGCGTCGTGGAGTCGGTATCCGGACATGCGGGGCCTCCTGATCCGTTCCCTTCAAGCCTGTCCCTCGGAGGAGGCGCGGGGACCCGCCCCCGCGAGGTCTTGACGCACCTCGTACGGCGCTCCCGCTTCGGCATCAAGAGCGCGTGAGGACTGGCGCGGCGGCCGTATGGACAACGTCAAGGACCCTGGTGATCCGGCCATGGAATTTCCGACGCTGTCCTCGCCCTGACCAACGGAGGAACAGCGAGAGATGTCGACGGACATGGGAAAGACCTGCACTGCGGGGCGGGCTCCGGGCACCGAGGAGCCGCCTGATACCCGGATCCCCGCAGCGGGGGGAGAGGACCGGCACCGGCTGACCGCCCTCCAAGGACTGGCCGCCTTGTCCCTGGACGCGATGGCGTCCGTGGCGTACGGGCCGGAGTCGATCGTGCTGGTCCTGGCCGCGGCCGGGGCGTACGGTCTCGGCTTCACCCTGCCGGTGACGGTGGCGATCGCCGCTCTGCTCGCGGTGCTGGTGGCCTCCTACCGGCAGGTGATCGCCGCCTTCCCGGACGGCGGCGGCTCCTACGCCGTCGCCGGACGACACCTGGGCCGGCGCACGAGCCTGGTCGCCGCGGCTTCGCTGATCCTGGACTACGTCCTGAACGTCGCGGTGTCCGTCACGGCCGGCGTGGCCGCCCTGACCTCCGCCTTCCCCGGCCTGTACGGGGAGCGGGTGTGGATCTGCCTGGGTGTCCTGCTCCTGGTCACCGCGGTGAACCTGCGCGGGGTCGTGGAGTCCGCCAAGGCCTTCCTCGTGCCCACCGCCGTCTTCGTCGGCTCGATCCTCGCGATGGTCGTCGTCGGACTCTTCCGCGACGCACCCGTCAGCACCGCGTCCGCCACCGGGCACGCCTCCACCCTCGGCGAGGGGGCCACCGCTGTCGGCGCGCTCCTGCTGCTGAAGGCCTTCGCCGCCGGCTGCTCCGCCCTGACCGGCGTCGAGGCGGTCGCCAACGCCGTGCCGTCCTTCCGGGCCCCCGCCGCCCGACGCGCCCAGCGCACCGAGGTCGCCCTCGGCGCCCTCCTGGGCGTGATGCTGATCGGCCTGTCGGTCCTGATCGGGCGCTTCCACCTCCAGCCCGTCGAGGGCGTCACCGTCCTCGCCCAGCTCGCGGACGCCTCCTTCGGCCACAACGCCGCGTTCTACGTGGTCCAGTTCGCCACCATGGTGCTGCTCGCGCTCGCCGCGAACACCTCCTTCGGCGGGCTGCCCGTGCTGATGAGCCTGCTGGCCCGCGACAACCACCTGCCCCACGTGTTCGCCCTCAAGGCCGACCGGCAGGTCCACCGCCACGGGGTCGTCTGGCTGGCCCTGGTCTCCGCCGTCCTCCTCGTCTTCTCGGGCGGCGACACCAACACCCTCGTTCCGCTCTTCGCCATCGGTGTGTTCATCGGCTTCACCCTCTGCCAGCTCGGCATGGTCCGGCACTGGTACGCCCTGCGGCCGCGCGGCTGGCAGCGGAAGGCGGTACTCAACGGCTTCGGCGCCGTCCTGACCGGCGTCTCGGCCGTCGTGGTCACCGCCACCAAGTTCACCGAGGGCGCCTGGCTGGTCGTCGTCGCGCTGCCGCTGCTCGTCCTCGGCTTCGAGAAGGTCCATCGCGCGTACGCCGAGATCGGCGAACGGCTGGAGCTCGGCCGGATCCCGCAGGCGCCGCACCGCTCCCGCTCCCTGGTCGTGGTCCCCGTCTCCGGCCTGTCCCGCCTGACCAGCCAGGCCCTCACCGCCGCCCGTTCGCTCGGTGACGAGGTCATCGCCGTGACCGTCACCCATCCGTCCCCCGAGGACCGTGACGCGGCCGAAGCCCTGCGGCGCGACTGGGAGTTGTGGAAGCCCGGCGTCGAACTGACCGAGCTTTCCCCGGAGACCCGCTCGCTCGGCCGGCCCCTGTCGGAATACGTGCGGAAGCTGGCGCGGACCCACCCCGGCTCCCAGGTGACCGTGCTCATCCCGGAGACCGAACCCGCCCACCTGTGGCAGCGGCTGCTCCAGAACCAGCGCGGGTCCGTCGTCGCCCACGCCGTCCGCCGCGACACCGACGCCGTGATCTGCCGGCTCCGCTTCCGCCTCACGGCCGAAGCGCGTTGACGCGTCTCTGACGGCGGTTTCACGCATCCCGTACGCCGCCGTCAAAGAGCCGCCAATTCCCGCGCCCACATGCGCGTATCCGGGGCACCAGGCAGTATTTTCCTGCCTGTTGCGCTGCCGGGGACCTTCACACCACTCACATGACGGCCGAGGGGGTCCATGGAGGTGGTCCCCGGCAGCGAACCCCTCTCCCGTACCTGGCCACCAGCCGCCAGGGCTGTCACGCCTCAAACCCATCCAGAAGGTATTCATGCCTCCTGCCGCCGCGCAGCACGTTCCTCCGGGTCTCGGGACTCCTCCGCGAACCCCGTCCAACCGGCCCTCCCGGAAACGCTCCGGCCGGGTGAACGTGGTCGACCCCGAACTCCTGGCCGCCTCCATGCGAGAGGCCGTCGGCAAACTCCACCCGCGCGAACTGGTCAAGAAGCCGGTGCTGTTCGTCGTCGCCGTCGGATCCGTGCTGACCACGCTCTCGGCGCTCGTCCACCCGTCCGTCTTCACCTGGGTGATCAGCGTCTGGCTCTGGCTGACCGTCCTGTTCGCCAACCTGGCCGAAGCCGTGGCCGAAGGCCGGGGCCGTGCCCAGGCCGAGTCGCTGCGCAAGGCGCGTACGGACACGGTCGCGGTGCGGCTGAACCACTGGACGTACGGCGCGAACCTGAAACGGGCCGAGACGGAGGTGGTCACGCCCGCCGAGCTCCAGCCCTTCGACTTCGTGCTCGTCGAGGCCGGCGAGCTGATCCCGGCCGACGGCGACGTCGTCGACGGGGCCGCGATGGTGGACGAGTCGGCCGTCACCGGCGAATCGGGGGGGGGGGCCCCCGTCCTGCGGGAAGCGGGCGGCGACCGCTCCGGGGTCACCGGAGGTACGACCGTGCTGTCCGACTCGGTCGTCGTACGGGTCACCTCGCGCCCCGGGCACAGCTTCATCGACCGGATGATCGCCCTGGTCGAAGGGGCCGCCCGGCAGAAGACGCCCAACGAGATCGCCCTGAACATCCTGCTGGCGGCCCTGACCGTCATCTTCGTCCTCGTGGTCGTCTCCATCCAGCCGATGGCCGACCACGCGCACGCCGCGCAGTCCACCACGGTCCTGGTCGCCCTCCTGGTGACCCTCATCCCCACCACGATCGGCGCCCTCCTGTCGGCCATCGGCATCGCGGGCATGGACCGCCTCGTCCAGCGCAACGTCATCGCCATGAGCGGCCGCGCCGTCGAGGCCGCCGGAGACGTGAACACCCTGCTGCTCGACAAGACCGGCACCATCACCCTCGGCAACCGCGAGGCCGTGGCCTTCATCCCCCTGCCCGGGGTGGACCGGCTCCAGCTGGCGGACGCCGCCCAGCTGTCCTCGCTCGCCGACGAGACGCCCGAGGGGCGCTCCGTCGTCGCACTCGCCCAGCGGTACGGACTGCGGCCGGCCACGGCGGCGGACCTCAGCAATCCGCGGTTCACCGAGTTCAGCGCCCGGACCCGGATGAGCGGCGTCAACCTGAGCTGGGACGGCGGCGCCGGCTGCGCCATCCGCAAGGGCGCGACCGCCCAGGTCTGCGACTGGGTGGCGATGCGCGGCGGCACCGTACCGGCCGAGGCGGTGGCCTGGTCGGCCAGGGTGTCGGAGTCCGGGGGCACCCCCCTGCTGGTGGCGGTCCACGACTGGGACGGGCCGAGGGTGCTCGGCATCATCCACCTCAAGGACGTGGTCAAGGAGGGCATCCGGGAACGCTTCGAGGAGCTGCGCCGGATGGGGATCCGCACGGTCATGGTGACCGGCGACAACGAGCTGACCGCCCGCGCGATCGCCGCCGAGGCGGGGGTGGACGAGTACCTGGCCGAGGCCACGCCCGAGGACAAGATGGCCCTCATCAAACGGGAGCAGGCCGGCGGCAAGCTCGTCGCCATGACCGGCGACGGCACCAACGAC
>NZ_JZWV01000187.1 GCF_000966975.1 Streptomyces katrae
GGCAACATGGTCGACCTCGACTCCAACCCGACGAAACTCATCGACATCGTCGAGATCGGCAAGCAGCTCCTCATCACCCGCGGAGCCCTGACCACCTTCTCGATCACCAACGACGTCGCGAAGTACTTCGCGATCATCCCCGCGATGTTCGCGACGGCCTATCCGGGCCTCGAAGCCCTCAACATCATGGGCCTGAGCAGTCCCCGGTCCGCGATCACCTCGGCCATCATCTTCAACGCGCTGATCATCGTCGCCCTCATCCCGCTCGCCCTGCGCGGCGTCCGCTACGAGCCCGCCTCCGCCCACGACCTGCTCCGCCGCAACCTCGGCGTCTACGGCCTGGGCGGGCTCGTCCTGCCGTTCGTCGGGATCAAGCTGATCGACCTGCTGGTCTCCCTCGTCCCCGGCATGGAATGAGCTCCACCACTCTCCGTCCCCGGACGGGGGGGGTCTCCTAGGCCACCGGAAGGAAGGGCGTTAAGAGGGCGTCAGGATTCCGTCAGACGAGGTTATAGACGTATTGGCTGCGTTCTCACTGCGTACGCTGGCCCAGCCGTCGACTCCGATGGCTGAATCCGCACCGTACGACAGGAGCGCCCGACCATGGCCACCCCTGCCCGCACCTCGCGCCTGCGCGCGTGGATGCTGGAAGGCTTGACCGCCCAGACCAGCTCACCCGCCGCCAAGGAAGCGGCCGCCGAGCCGCACGGCCGGCCCTGGTGGCGGGTCATGTGCCTGACGGGCCTGGACTACTTCTCCACCCTCGGCTACCAGCCCGGCATCGCCTTCCTCGCAGCCGGTCTGCTGTCGCCGCTGGCGACCATCGTGCTCGTCCTGCTGACCCTGTTCGGCGCCCTGCCCGTATACCGGCGGGTCGCCGAGGAGAGCCCGCACGGCGAGGGCTCCATCGCCATGCTGGAGAAGCTGCTGTCCTTCTGGAAGGGCAAGCTCTTCGT
>NZ_JZWV01000188.1 GCF_000966975.1 Streptomyces katrae
CGGCCGCCGACGCCACCGCCCACATGGTGGAGAACCCGCACCTCACCAGCACCCTGCACGGCCACGAGGTGCTGATCACCCTGATCCTGATCGCGCTGCTCGGCGGCGTCTTCCTCAAGGGGTTCAGCGAGGCCATCGGCGTCGCCGTGGTCCTGGTCTCCACCTACCTCGCCCTGAACGTCGTCGTCGTGGCGGTCGGGCTGTGGAACGTGTTCACGGAGCCGCAGGTCGTCACGGACTGGACGAGCGCGCTGACCGCCGAGCACGGCAACGTGTTCATGATGATCGCCATCGCGCTCGTCGTCTTCCCCAAGCTCGCGCTCGGCCTCTCCGGCTTCGAGACCGGTGTGGCGGTCATGCCGCACGTCCAGGGCGACCCGTCGGACACCGAGGAGAAGCCCGCCGGCCGGATCCGCGGTGCCAAGAAGCTGCTCACCACGGCCGCCGTGATCATGAGCGTCTTCCTGATCTGCTCCAGCCTCGTCACCACCCTGCTGATCCCGGCGGCCAAGTTCCAGCCGGGCGGTGAGGCCAACGGCCGCGCCCTCGCCTACCTCGCCCACGAATACCTGGGCTCCGCCTTCGGCACGGTCTACGACGTCTCGACCATCTGCATCCTGTGGTTCGCGGGCGCCTCGGCCATGGCCGGCCTGCTCAACCTGATGCCGCGCTACCTGCCCCGCTACGGCAAGGCCCTGCACTGGGCCCGCGCCCTGCGCCCCATGGTGATCGTCTTCACCCTGATCGCCTTCCTGGTGACCTGGCTCTTCAACGCCGACGTCGACGCCCAGGGCGGCGCCTACGCCACCGGCGTCCTGGTCCTGATCACCTCGGCGGCGGTCGCCGTGACCATCGCCGCCCGCCGGGCGGGGGAGCGGGGCTGGACCATCGGCTTCGGGATCATCTCCGCCGTCTTCATCTACACCACCGCGATCAACGTCGCCGAGCGCCCCGACGGCGTGAAGATCGGCGCCTGCTTCATCGGCGGAATCATGGCGCTCTCGCTCCTTTCGCGCCTGGCCCGGGTCTTCGAGCTGCGCGTCACGCACATCGAGTTCGACGACATGGCCGAGCGGTTCATCCGCGACACCGCCAACCGCACGATCCGGTTCATCGCCAACGAGCCCGACAGCCGGGATCTGGAGGAGTACCGGCAGAAGAAGGCGCAGATCCGCGCCGACAACGACATCCCGGCCGAGGACGACGTCATGTTCGTCGAGGTCACCGTCCTGGACGCCTCCGAATTCGAGTCCGGCATGCGGGTGCGCGGCGAAGTCCTCCACGGCCGCTACCGCGTGCTGACCCTGGAGAGCTCCAGCATCCCCAACGCCCTCGCCGCCCTCCTCCTCCACGTCCGCGACGAGACCGGCCAGCGGCCCCACATCTACTTCGAGTGGACCGAGGGCAACCCGATGGCCAACTTCTTCCGGTTCTTCCTCTTCGGCCAGGGCGAGGTCGCCCCGGTCACCCGCGAGGTCATCCGCGAGGCCG
>NZ_JZWV01001391.1 GCF_000966975.1 Streptomyces katrae
GGGCCGGAGGGGGCGGCCGGGTCCGGCAGGGCGGTGGGGGCGTCATCGCGTTCGGCGGCGTCCTCCAGGACGATCCGGCCGATGATCTCGTAGCGTTCGGGGGCCTTGTACTTGAGCCAGAAGCCCAGGCCCAGCCCGCCCAGGAAGACCGCGCCGACGATCCAGGGGATCAGCTTGAAGAAGAGGGAGCCGGCGGCGGCCCCGGCCGCGGTCTGCATGTTGAGGACCAGCAGGACCACGACGGCGGTCATGCCGATCCCGCCGAGCAGCGGGGCGGTGAGGGTCCGGAACCAGTGCCGGTCCTCGGGGTGGTTGCGGCGGAAGTAGCCGATGACGGCGAAGGAGCACAGGGTCTGCACGATCAGGATGGCCATCGTGCCGAGGATCGCGAGCAGGGTGTAGAGGTGGAGGTACGGGTCCTGGCCGGTGAGCCAGAACCCGGCGACCAGGGCGGTGGCGATGACGGTCTGCACGACGGAGGAGAGGTACGGCGAGCCGTGCCGGGGGTGGGTGCGGCCGAGGGCGGGGTGCAGGAAGCCCTCGCGGCCGATGGCGTAGAGGTAGCGGGCGGCGCACTGGTGGAAGGCCATCCCGCAGGCGAAGGAGCCGGTGAGCAGCAGCCACTGGAAGGCGTCGACGGCCCAGGCCCCGATGAACTGGTGGGCAGGGGCGAAGAACAGGTCCAGCGGGCTGGCGGAGGCGGACAGTTCGACGGACTTCGCCAGGCCGTTGCCGGCGATGGTCATCCAGGAGACGTAGATGTAGAAGAGGCCGACGCCGACGACGGAGACGAGGGTGGCCCGGGGGATGACCCGCTTGGGGTCACGGGACTCCTCCCCGTACATGGCGGTGGACTCGAAGCCGACCCAGGACCAGAAGGCGAAGAAGAGGCCGAGCCCGGCGGAGGTCCCGGTGAAGGCGTTCTTCGGGTTGACCGGCTCGACGGGGATCCCGTCCGGGCCGCCGCCCGCGACCAGGACGGCGGTGGCCACCGCGAAGAGGACGGCGATCTCCGCGACGAGCATCACCCCGAGGGCCTTGGCGGTGAGGTTGATGTCGAAGTGGGCGAGGACGGCGGTGACGGCGAGCATCGCGGCCGCGTAGACGATCCAGGGCAGGTCGACGCCGAGCTGGTCGTGGACGGTGGTCTTGGCGAAGTAGGAGAAGACACCGACGATGGACGCCTCGAAGACGATGTAGGCGAGGACGGCGAGCATGCCGGAGGCCATGCCGGCGATCCGGCCGAGGCCGTGCGAGATGTAGCCGTAGAAGGCGCCGGCGGCGGTGATCCGCTTGGCCATCGCCACGTAGCCGACCGCGAAGACGGTCAGGACCAGGGTGGCGAAGAGGTAGCCGGCGGGGGCGCCGGTGCCGTTGCCGAAGCCGACCGCGATGGGGAGGTTGCCGGTCATCGCGGTGATCGGCGCGGCGGTCGCGACGGCCATGAAGACCACGCCGACGAGGCCGACGGAGTTGGCCTTGAGGCGCTGGACCGGGGGTGTTCCCGGTGTCGGTGGGGCCGCGGGAGAAGGGGTGGCGCCGGCTCTGCTCATCGGGTCGTCCTCGTTCCTGTCGGGAGGTCGTTCGCGAGGCCGTCACTCTCCCTCCGCGTGACGCAGGCCACAATCGGCACGCGGTCCGATAATCTCCTTGCGGGGGCGACGAGTTGTCGGCCCGGCCGGGGGACATGGGGGACATGCCGGGCTCCGTAACCACCCGGTGATGTCCTCGGAACAGAGCGGCCGGTAGCGTCCCGCGATATGGACAACCAGGGCGGGATCACCGTTCAGCGGGCGCTGGAGCTGCCGGGACTGCGCAGCGGACTGCCAGAGGTGGTGGCCTGCGCCGACCGCCTCGGGCGGACCGTGCGCTGGGTGCACGCGGGCGAGGTGCCCAACATCGCGTCGCTGCTCAAGGGCGGCGAGCTGCTGCTGACCACCGGGCTGGGACTGGGCACCCGGCCCGCCGAGCAGCGCGCCTTCGTACGCCGGCTCGCGGACCGGGGGATCGCCGCGCTGGTCGTGGAGCTCGGGCCGCGTTTCACCCGGCTCCCGGCGACCCTGGTGGAGACGGCGCGAACGGCCGGGCTGCCGCTGGTCCAGCTGCACCGGGAAGTCCCGTTCGTCACGGTGACGGAGGAAATCCACACCGAGATCGTCAACCATCACTACGCGCTCCTGCAGCGGGCCGAGGAGGTCCACCGGCGCTGCACGGAGGCCCTGTTGGGCGGCGGCGGGATCCCGCAGGTGCTGCGCATCCTGGCCGACTTCACCGCCAACCCGGTCTTTCTGGAGACCCCGGACGGCCAACTGCTGTACGCGGCCGGGCCGGTGGCCGGGGAGGCCGCGGCGGACCCGCTGCAGGTGTGGGAGGGGCTGCGGGGGCAGCGCGCGGCCGAGCCCCCGGCGAACGCGGTCGTGGTGGACGTGCCGGGCGGCGGGCACGGTACGGGCTCGGTACGGGCGCGGGTCGTGCTGGTCGGGGTCTCGGCGCCGCTGCTGCCGGTGCACCGGATGGCGGCGGAGCGGACGGCCGGGGTGCTGGCCGTGGTCCTGATGCAGGCCCGGCAGGAGGAGGAGCTCGCCGCGCGCGGCCGGGGGGACTTCCTGACGGACCTGGCCGAGGGGCGGATCTCGGCGGAGGACGCCCCGGCGCAGGCGCGGGTGCTGGGCTTCCGGCCGGGGGCGGGCCCGCTGCTGCCGCTGGTGATGCGGCTGTCCTCGGAGCTGGTGCCGTCCGGGAACTGGTCGGTGCTGGCCCGGGCGGTGCAGGAGGAGCTGTCCTCGGTCGGGGTGCCGGTGCTGCTGGGCGTCCGCCCGGTGGAGGGCCGGGTGCCGCTGCTGGTGTCGCTGCGCGCCGAGTCGGAGCGCGCGGCCGTCGCCGACCGGGTCGCGGCCGCGCTGCGGGCCGGGGTGGAACGGGCCGGCCTGGACCGGGCGGGGTCCCCGCCGGTGGTGGTGGTCGGCGTCTCCGGGAGCTGGGCGGCGGCCTCCGCGGGCCTGCGGCACGCCGCGGAGACGGCCACCGCCGCCCACGGCCTGCCGGCCCGGCCCTGGTACGACGCCCGCCGCCTGGACATCGACCTGCTGCTGTGGCGGCTGCGGGAACACCCGGACCTGGCGGCGTTCGTGGACCGGGCGATCGGGGCGCTGCGCACCCACGACGCCACGTCCCGGCCGCCGCTGCTGCCGACCCTGGAGACGTACCTGGCCCACGCGGGCCGCAAGGCGGAGACGGCGCGCGAACTCCACCTCAACCGCCAGACCCTGTACAACCGGCTGGCCCGCATCTCGGAGCTCCTGGGCACGGACCTGGACGACCCGGAGACGGTCCTCTCCCTGAGCCTGGCACTACGAGCCCGGAGGCACGCGTCACCGGCGTGAGGGGCCTCGGGAGCGGACGGAACGTGGGTCGCGGGTGCTCGCGGCTGGGGCCCGCCATCTCCCCCTCGAGGGGTCCCGGTCGAGCGGTGTCTGCCCACCCGCCTCCCCGTCTGCGGGCCGGTGGGGTGGGGGGCGGGCGCCTGCCGGGCGGTAGCGAGCAGTAGGGCGGGACCGGGGGCGTCGGGGTCCCAGCGGGGCGGTCTCAGGGATGGGTTGGGGCTTTCCCGTCAGTCCCACTGTCCT
>NZ_JZWV01001392.1 GCF_000966975.1 Streptomyces katrae
ACCCCCGCCCCCGCCCCTAGAAGCCGCCCACGGCCCCCCGTACGACGTCCGGCGCGTTGGTGATGATCCCGTCCACCCCCATCTCCCGCACCTTCCGGGCCGTGGGCGCGTCGTCCACGATCCAGGTGTCCACCTCCATCGTCTTGCCGTGCGCCCCCCGCAGCCCGTGCACGGCCGTCACCCAGTCGGCCGAGATCGTCGTGTGCCACGGGTTGATCCGGTCGGTGAACTCGGCGTACCGGGGCAGGTCGGCCACGGTCGGGGTGCCCAGGAAGGCCGTCACCAGGTCGGGGCGCAGTCCGTGCACGATGCGCACGGACTCGGCGCTGAAGCTCTGCACCACCAGGCGCCGCGCGACGTGCCCCGCGTCCAGCCAGCCGGTCTCCTCCAGCACCTTCAGGGTCTGCTCCTCGATCCCCGGGTAGAGCTCAGGCTTCTTGATCTCCAGCAGCAGCCGCTGCCGGTTGTCCTGGACCCGCTCCATGTACTCCCGCAGGGTGGGCACCCGTGCGCCGGCGAACCGCGGCGAGAACCAGCTGCCCGCGTCCAGCCTGGCGATCTCCGCCGCCGTGAAGTCCTTGACCCGCCAGGGCTTGCGGTCGGGGAAGACCTGCTCGACGTCGGTGGTGCGGGCCAGGGTGTCGTCGTGGATCACCACGAGCTCGCCGTCCTTGGTCCGCTGGACGTCGTTCTCGACCCAGTCGAAGCCCAGGCGCATCGCCAGGTCGATCGCTTCGAGGGTGTTCTCCGGGGCGTACGCGGAGGCCCCCCGGTGGGCGTACACGGTGGGACCCAGGAGCCCCGTCGCGCCGGAGGCGGATCCCGGCCCGGGTGCGGCGGCGCACGCCGTCCCGCCCAGCAGGGTCAGGGTGAAGCCCAGGAAGGCGGCGGCTGCCGCGGCGGCGGATCGGACGTACATGTGCGTTCTCCTCGGGTCGTGAGCCCTGTTCCTGCGTCAGACGGGTGCGGAGCGGCAGTCGTTGTGGCTGTGCACTTCACGGCGGAGCGTTCACCGCGATCATGGGCTCGAAGATCACACGGACGCCACCGAACTACGACAAACGGACCAGAAAGGAGGAGGCCCGCTCCGTCCGACGGACCCCTCGCGGGCCCGCCGGGCGCCCGGCGCGGGGGTGCGGGGCGCGTGCGGGCGCCCGAGTGTCAGTGGGGGGCCGTACGGTGGAGTCATGCGGCCCGTATCGAAGATCGAACGCACGGTGGCGCCTTTCGAGGTCGTCAGCCCCTACCAGCCCAGCGGCGACCAGCCGGCGGCCATCGCCGAGCTGGAGAAGCGCATCCGCGCAGGTGAGAAGGACGTCGTCCTGCTCGGTGCCACCGGTACCGGCAAGTCGGCCACCACCGCGTGGATGATCGAGAAGCTCCAGCGCCCGACCCTGGTGATGGCGCCGAACAAGACCCTCGCCGCCCAGCTGGCGAACGAGTTCCGCGAGCTCCTGCCGAACAACGCCGTCGAGTACTTCGTCTCGTACTACGACTACTACCAGCCCGAGGCCTACGTTCCGCAGTCGGACACTTACATCGAGAAGGACTCCTCGATCAACGAGGAGGTGGAGCGGCTGCGCCACTCCGCGACCAACTCGCTGCTCACCCGGCGTGACGTGATCGTCGTCGCCTCCGTGTCCTGCATCTACGGCCTCGGCACCCCGCAGGAGTACGTGGACCGGATGGTCCCGCTCAAGGTGGGCGAGGAGATCGACCGGGACCAGCTGCTGCGCCGCTTCGTCGACATCCAGTACACCCGCAACGACGTGGCCTTCACGCGGGGGACGTTCCGGGTGCGCGGCGACACCATCGAGATCTTCCCGGTCTACGAGGAACTGGCCGTCCGCATCGAGATGTTCGGCGACGAGATCGAGGCCCTCTCCACCCTGCACCCGCTGACCGGCGAGGTCATCAGCGAGGACCGCGAGCTGTACGTCTTCCCCGCCAGCCACTACGTCGCCGGCCCCGAGCGCATGGAGAAGGCGATCCGCGGCATCGAGGCCGAGCTGGCCGAGCGCCTCGCCGAGCTGGAGAAGCAGGGCAAGATGCTGGAGGCCCAGCGGCTGCGCATGCGCACCACGTACGACCTGGAGATGATGCGCCAGATCGGCTCCTGCTCCGGCATCGAGAACTACTCGCTGCATATGGACGACCGCGAGCGCGGCTCCGCGCCCAACACCCTCATCGACTACTTCCCCGAGGACTTCCTCCTCGTCATCGACGAGTCGCACGTCACGGTGCCGCAGATCGGCGCCATGTACGAGGGCGACGCCTCGCGCAAGCGGACCCTGGTCGACCACGGCTTCCGCCTGCCGTCCGCGCTGGACAACCGGCCGCTGAAGTGGGAGGAGTTCCAGGAGCGGATCGGCCAGACCGTCTACCTGTCGGCCACCCCCGGGAACTACGAGCTCTCGCGCGCCGACGGCTTCGTCGAGCAGATCATCCGCCCCACCGGCCTCGTCGACCCCGAGGTCGTGGTCAAGCCCACCGAGGGCCAGATCGACGACCTGGTGCACGAGATCCGCGCCCGGGTGGAGAAGGACGAGCGCGTCCTGGTCACCACCCTCACCAAGAAGATGGCCGAGGACCTCACCGACTACTTCCTGGAGCTCGGCATCCAGGTCCGCTACCTGCACAGCGACGTGGACACCCTGCGCCGCATCGAGCTGCTGCGCGAGCTGCGCTCCGGCGAGTACGACGTCCTGGTCGGCATCAACCTGCTGCGCGAGGGCCTCGACCTGCCCGAGGTGTCGCTGGTGGCCATCCTCGACGCCGACAAGGAGGGCTTCCTGCGCTCCGGGACCTCCCTCATCCAGACCATCGGCCGGGCCGCGCGCAACGTCTCCGGCCAGGTCCACATGTACGCGGACAAGATGACCCCGGCGATGGAGAAGGCCATCGAGGAGACCAACCGCCGCCGCGAGAAGCAGATCGCGTACAACACGGCCAACGGGATCGACCCGCAGCCGCTCCGCAAGAAGATCAACGACATCGTCGCCACGATCGCCCGCGAGGAGCTCGACACCGAGCAGCTGCTCGGCACCGGCTACCGGCAGGCCAAGGACGGCAAGGGCGCCAAGGCCCCGGTCCCGGTGCTGGGCGCGGCCGTCCCGGGGAAGTCCGCCAAGGCCGGCAAGGGTGCCAAGGGGGCGAAGGGCGCCAAGGCCGCCGAGGTGCTCACGGACCGCCCCGCCGCCGAACTGGCCGCCCTCATCGAGCAGATGACCGAGCGGATGAGAGGAGCGGCCGCCGAGCTCCAGTTCGAGGTCGCGGCCCGGATCCGCGACGAGGTGGGCGAGCTCAAGAAGGAGCTCCGGCAGATGCGGGAAGCGGGCCTCGCCTGACCCGTGGCCGGTCAGTAGGGTGTGGGAACAGCCGCAGGTACACCCTGCCTGGGGGTGGGCTATGGAGAGGGGACGCGCGTGACGGTCAACATGACCAAGGGTCAGGCCATCAGTCTGGAGAAGCAGGGCGGAGGCACGCTCACCGCGGTCCGGATGGGTCTCGGCTGGCAGGCGGCCAAGCGCCGGGGGCTGTTCGGCTCGCGCACCCGCGAGATCGACCTGGACGCCTCGGCGGGGCTGTTCGCCGACAAGCAGTCCGCGGACGT
>NZ_JZWV01001393.1 GCF_000966975.1 Streptomyces katrae
ACCTGGACGCCTCGGCGGTGCTGTTCGCCGACAAGCAGCCCGTGGACGTGGTGTTCTTCCGGCACCTGCAGAGCGACGACGGCTCGGTCCGCCACACCGGTGACAACCTGGTCGGCGGCGTCGGCCAGGGCGGGGACGACGAGGCCATCCTCGTCGACCTGCAGCGCGTGCCGGTGCACATCGACACGATCGTCTTCACGGTGAACTCGTTCACCGGACAGACCTTCCAGGAAGTGCAGAACGCGTTCTGCCGCATCGTCGACGAGACCAACGGCCAGGAACTGGCCCGCTACACCCTCGACGGCGGCGGCCAGTACACCGCGCAGATCATGGCGAAGGTGTCCCGGACCGGCGGCGGCTGGCAGATGACCGCCCTCGGCACCCCGGCCAACGGCCGGACCTTCCAGGACCTGATGCCGGCGATCCTGCCGCACCTGTAGACAACCGCACCGGCAGACAAGAGAAGAAGGCACGGGGGAGGGGCTGCACGATGACGGCCGAACTGGTCCGGGGGCAGAACCACCCCGTGTCCCACAGCCGGGTGGAGGTCAGGATCTCGGCCGGCACCGCGGTGCTCGCGCTGGCCTCGCTGGCGGACGAACGGGGCAGGCTCGCCGGCTCCGGAGCCCTCGCCCACCCGGGCGCCCCCGGCCTCCCGGCGGTCCGGGTCCCCGCCGGGCCCGGCGACCGGCACACCCTCGACCTCGACCTCGACGCCGTGGCGGCCGAGGTCGCCCGGATCGGCTCGCCCGGATCGGCGTGCTCCTCGTCCTGCCGCCCGGCGGACCCCTGCGCTTCGGCGCCGTCCCGGCACCGCACGTGGCGCTCGCCGAGGCGGGCGGGCCCGAGTTCGCGTCCTTCGCCCTCACCGGCCTGGACGCCGAGACCGCCCTGACCGCCCTGGAGCTCTACCGGCGCCAGGGCGCCTGGAAGGTCCGGGCCGTCGGCCAGGGCTACGCCGACGGACTCGCGGGCCTCCTCGCGGACGGGGGACTGGCCGCACCCGAGGCCGCGGCCCTGGCCGAGGAGGCCCTGCGCACGGCCGTGCGC
>NZ_JZWV01001394.1 GCF_000966975.1 Streptomyces katrae
GGGTCGGGCACGTGCAGGCGATGTGGCCGGGCGTGCTGGAGGCCGTCAAGAACCGCCGCCGCTTCACCTGGATCCTGCTCAGCCAGAACGCCCAGGTCACCGGCTTCGACGGGACCACCCTGCAGCTCGGCTTCCCCAACCCCGGAGCCCGCGACAACTTCGCGAGCAGCGGCAGCGAGGACGTGCTGAAGGCCGTGCTCGCCGAGCAGTTCCAGGTGAACTGGAAGATCGACGCCGTCGTGGGCGGCGGTGGCCCCGCGCCCTCGGCCCCCTCGTACGGAGCTCCGGCCGCCCCGGCCTACAGCCCGCCCCCGGCGCCCGCCTACAGCCCGCCGCCCCCGCAGGCCCCCCAGGCCCCGGCCTACGCACCGCAGCCGCAGCAGCCGGCGTCCCAGCCGCCCCCGCAGGCGGCCCCCGCGCCGCAGCCGCCCGTGCAGCAGGGACCCCCGCCGGTGGCCCCCGAGGACGACGTGCCCGAGGCGGACGACCCCGACCTCGTCGACAGCGCCCTGACCGGACACGACCTGATCGTGCGCGAGCTCGGAGCGACCGTTGTGGAGGAATACACGAACGAGTAGGCCCCCGGTATTGGGTGGCCGCACGAAACCGGCCACGCCGTCCGGGCTACCCTGGGC
>NZ_JZWV01001395.1 GCF_000966975.1 Streptomyces katrae
CACGCCGTCCGGGCTACCCTGGGCGGCGTGAAGGTCCTCGTCATCGGCGGCGGCGCCCGCGAACACGCCCTGTGCCGCTCTCTGTCCCTCGACCCCGACGTCTCCGCGCTGTACTGCGCCCCCGGCAACGCCGGCATCGCCGAGGTGGCGGAGCTGCGCCCGGTCGACGCCCTCGACGGCGCCGCGGTCGCCGCGCTCGCCGGCGAACTCGGCGCCGACCTGGTCGTCGTCGGCCCGGAGGCGCCGCTGGTCGCCGGTGTCGGCGACGCCGTCCGCGCGGCCGGCATCCCCGTCTTCGGCCCGTCCCGCGAGGCGGCGCGGCTGGAGGGCTCCAAGGCCTTCGCCAAGGACGTGATGGCCGCCGCCGGCGTCCCGACCGCCCGCAGCTACGTCTGCACCACCGCCGAGGAGGTCGACGCGGCCCTGGACGCCTTCGGCGCCCCGTACGTGGTCAAGGACGACGGCCTCGCCGCCGGCAAGGGCGTCGTGGTCACCGAGGACCGCGAGGCGGCCCGCGCGCACGCCGCCGGCTGCGACCGCGTCGTCATCGAGGAGTACCTCGACGGCCCCGAGGTCTCCCTCTTCGCCATCACCGACGGCGTCACCGTGCTGCCGCTCCAGCCCGCGCAGGACTTCAAGCGCGCGCTCGACGGCGACCAGGGCCCCAACACCGGCGGCATGGGCGCGTACTCCCCGCTCCCGTGGGCGGACCCGAAGCTGGTCGAGGAGGTCCTGGAGACCGTCCTCCAGCCGACCGTCGACGAGCTCCGCCACCGCGGCACCCCCTTCTCCGGCCTGCTCTACGCCGGCCTCGCCCTCACCAGCCGCGGCACCCGGGTGATCGAGTTCAATGCCCGCTTCGGCGACCCCGAGACCCAGGTGGTCCTCGCCCGGCTGCGCACCCCCCTCGCGGGCGTGCTGCTCGGCGCCGCGAACGGCACCCTGGACGCGCTGCCGCCGCTGACCTGGAGCGACGAGGCCGCCGTCACGGTGGTCATCGCCTCGCACAACTACCCCGGCACCCCGCGCACCGGCGACCCGATCGAGGGCCTCGCCGAGGTGGCCGCCGAGGACGGCCCCGAGGCGTACGTGCTGCACGCCGGGACCCGGCAGGAGGGCGACTCCGTCGTCAGCGCGGGCGGCCGCGTGCTGTCCGTGACGGCGACCGGCCAGGACCTCGCGCAGGCGCGCGAGAGGGCGTATAAGGCCGTCGCGAGGATCCGGCTCGACGGCTCCCAGCACCGTACGGACATCGCCGCGAAGGCGGCCGAAGGCCGCTGACCAGCAGGCTCGTGAGCATCGGGGGCCCGGGGCGCGACGGCGCGCACCGGGCCCTCGCGTGCGCCCGCGTGCGCCTGCCTCCAGCGGGGCTCGAGCGCACCCACCTTTGCCCAAAGCCATTCCATCGGGTGATGGTCCCCTTGTCCGCCTGACGGCCGCGTGCGCCCCAACTAGGGTGCGGCGCAAGCATTCCGGCACATGGCCCACCGGCATTGCGATGTCAGTGGCGGGTGTCACAGTGGGGGAGTGAGCAAAGCCGCCGCAGGGCAGAGGGGGTGAGGTCCGGCCGTGTCCGGAACCGGTTCGATCGCAGAAGTGGGCGTGCCGTCCGCGCGCTCGCGGGCCCTCGCCGTGCTGCGGGTCCGCAGCAGGGCGCTGGCCGCCGTGCTGCTGCCCACCGCCGTCGCGGTGGTGCTGGTCACCGCCCGGATGACGGGCCGGCTGGCCGGTGACCCCTGGCCCGCCGTGACCCTGGCGGTCTGTGCGGTGGCCGCGCTGGTGCTGCTGGCGGGCGGGATCTTCGGTGCCGTGGTGCTGCGGGCGAGCCCCGCCGTGACGCCCACCGTGCCGCTGCCCGAGGCCGCCGCGCCCGACCTGTACCGGCTCGTACGGGACCTGGCCGACCGGATGGGCGTGCCCGCGCCCTCCGCGATAGCCCTGACCCCGGACTGCGACAGCTGGCTGGAGGACCGCAGCCACGGCGCGCACCGCCGCCGCGGCATATCCACCGGCCCGGAGTCCGAGCCCGGCGCGGCGCCGGTGCTGGTGATCGGCTCGCCGTTCCTGTGGTGGATGCGGGTCGCGGAGCTACGGGCGCTCCTCGCGCCGGTCGTCGCCGGCACGGGCCCCTCCGCGCACCCGGACATAGCCGACGCGCGGGGCTTCCTGCGGGGGCTGGACGCCGCGGTCGACGTCGGCGGCAGGCCCGGCCTGGGCTGGCTGGTCGCCCGGCCCGCCCGGCTGCTGCTGCGGCTGTGCGGGGCGGACGCCGCCGAGATGGAGCGGGGGGTGGCCGCGGCCGCCTCGGACCGCGCACAGGGTGTGGACCAGGGGACGCGTACCGTCGCCCAGGAGCAGGTCGGCCTCGCGTACGCGGGCTGGGACCGGCTCCTGACCCGGGTCGCGCTGCCGGCCTGGCGGATGGGCCGCTGGCCGGCGCACCTCGACGCGGGAGTCGTCTCCGCCCTGACCGAGCTGTCCCGCCGCGACCGGCTGGCGGACGGTTTCGCCTCGCGGCTCGGCGAGCGCCCCGCGTGCGATCTGCTGGAGCAGCCCGGACTGATCGACGAGGCCGCCTCGCTGCTGGCGGCCCGGCTGTTCCACGGCGGCCCCGCGGAGGCCGGCCCGGACTGGTCGCCGGTGGACTGGGCGGCCTACCCGGAGGAGGTCGTGGACCGCAAGTGGCGTACGGAGGCGGCCCGCCTCCACGCCGCCCTGGACGCCCTTTCCGTCCCCTCGGCCGCGCCCCCGGACCGGCCCGCCACCCCGGGCACCGCGTCCGACAGCGCCCGGCCCCCGAAGCCCACGCCGGCGATGGCCACCACCGCCCGGGCCGAGGCCGCGCCCGCACCGGGCGTCGGCGCCCGTGCCCAGGCTGCCCCTGCGGCGTCCGGCACGGTGCAGCCGTCGGCTCCCGCGCCCCTGATGGCCCCTGCCGCGTCCGGCGCCACGGAGCCCGCTGCCACCGCCGCCGGACGGCCGTCCGGCCGCGGTACGGCTCAGGCCTCCGCCCACACCGGGGCTCCCGCCGACCCGCGAGGCCTCGCGGCGGCCCAGCCCCCCGACGCCTTCGGCGGCCCGACCCTGGAGCGGGTGCTCGGCTACCTCACGGACCCCACCGGTGGCGGGGCCGCCGGGGAGGCCCTCGCCGGGCGGCTCAGCGGGGACCTCGCGCGGGAGGAACGTACCGCCGACACCCACAAGGCCCGCCCCGGCAGGGGCGCCGACACCCTCCCCCTGTTCCCGCTCCAGCCGCCGCGCAGCGGCCGCGACCTGCTCGCCGACCACGTCACCGCCCTGGTCTGCTGCGCCGCCGTGGACTCCGCGGGCGCCGGCCCCGGCCTGGACTGGCTCGACGGCCCGGTCCTGCTGGTCGGCGGAGAGCGCCGCGCGGACCTGGCCCCCCGGGTCCTCTCCCTCGTCGAGGACGGCGACCCGGAACCCCTCCGCGACTGGCTCGCGGAGCTGGGCGTCCGCCCGGAGAAGCCCGTCCGCCTGGTCTGAAC
>NZ_JZWV01001396.1 GCF_000966975.1 Streptomyces katrae
GCCCTGGGGGGCGGAGGGCTGGGCCTCCGGGCTCTCCTGCGGCTGCGGCGCGTCGGGCGCGTGCCCGGTCTCGGGGCCGCCGCCCTGCGGGGGCACCCCGCCGCCGTCCCCGCCGCCATCGCCGCCGTCGGGGCTGCCGTCGGGGCCGCCGCCGTCGTCGTCCGGACCCTGCGGCTCCGGGTCGGGCTCGGGCTCCGGCTCCTCGTCGGGGAAGCCGTCAAGGATCTCGTCGAGCTTGTCCTCGTCCAGTCCGGGCGCGTCGAAGGGGTTGCGGCGGCGGCGGTGCGGCAGCGCCAGCAGCGCCGCCTGGCGGACGTCCTCCTTGAGGACGGAGGTCCGCCCGGCCCAGGCCGCCAGGGCCGTCGCCGTACGGGCCATCACGATGTCGGCGCGCATGCCGTCGACCTCGAAGCCGGCGCAGGTGGCGGCGATCTGCATCAGCGCGGTGTCCCCGAG
>NZ_JZWV01001397.1 GCF_000966975.1 Streptomyces katrae
TCAGCGCGGTGTCCCCGAGCACCACCTGCGGGAGCAGCGCCCGCGCGGCCACGACCCGGGCGCGGACCTCGCTCTCGTCCCCGGCCCAGCGGGCCGCGAAGCCCGCCGGATCGTCCTCGTACGCGAGCCGGCGGCGCACCACCTCGACGCGCTGGGCGGGCTCCCGGGAGGCGGCGACCTCCACGGTCAGCCCGAACCGGTCGAGCAGCTGCGGACGCAGCTCGCCCTCCTCGGGGTTCATGGTGCCGACGAGGAGGAAACGGGCCGCGTGGCGCACGGACACGCCCTCGCGCTCCACGTACGAGGCGCCCATCGCGGCCGCGTCGAGGAGTACGTCCACCAAGTGGTCATGGAGGAGGTTCACTTCGTCGACGTACAGGATTCCCCGGTGCGCGTCCGCCAAGAGACCCGGTTCGAACGCCTTCACACCTTCCGCGAGGGCCCGCTCGATGTCGAGGGCGCCGACGAGGCGGTCCTCGGAGGCGCCGACGGGCAGTTCGACCATCCGTGCGGGGCGGTCGGCGCCGGGGCCGGGCTCGTGCGGGCCGTCGGGGCAAGTGGGGTCGGGCGCAGCGGGCGCGCACGAGAACCGGCAGCCGGGGACGACGTCCACGTGTGGGAGCAGGGCCGACAGCGCGCGCACGGCGGTGGACTTGGCGGTCCCCTTCTCACCGCGCACGAGCACGCCGCCGACCGCCGGGCTCACCGCGTTCAGCAGGAGCGCCAGCCGCAGGTCGTCCTGACCGACCACCGCCGTGAACGGGAAGTGGGTGTTGCTCATCCGCTGATCGCTCCTTTGAGTGGAATACGCCCGCTGCCTGTCGCGGGGGCGCGGCCCCCACCCATGCTGGTCTTCTGCTCCCCGTGAGAACGGGGTTGACCCCCTGCTGCACGAGCACCTGATCGGACCACTTCTCTGCTCCCCGAGTTCCCGGGGATCCAAGAGCTCCTCACGGGGCGCCCGGGGGGAGGAACGGGAGGCCCGACGGGGCGCCGGACTCGATCAGGCGCAGCAGGGCGGCGGTGTCCGCGTGTTCCTCGATCAGGTCTCCGAGGAGGTCCAGCTGTTCCTCCCGCAGCGCGGAGAACGACGTGTCCGGCGCCGGGACGAAGCGGCGCCCGGCAGCCGCCGCGACCTCCCGGAGGAACGCCCGGCGGAAGCCGTCCGACTCCAGGGAGCCGTGCCAGTGCGTGCCCCACACCGACCCCACCCGGCACCCGTCCAGGAACGGCTCGCCGCCCAGGACCTCGGCCACGCCGTGGTGGATCTCGTAGCCCGCGACCTCCTCGCCGAGGGCGGTGCCCACCGGCCGGGCCAGGGTCTTCTCCACCGCGAACCGCACCCGCACCGGGAGCAGTCCCAGCCCCGCCACCGAGCCGGCCTTCGACTCGACCTCGTCCTCGATGTGTTCGCCCAGCGCCTGGAAGCCGCCGCAGATGCCCAGCACCGGACGCCCCTCGGCGGCGCGCCGGGCCAGCGCCTCGGCCAGCCCCCGCTCCCGCAGCCACTCCAGCGCCTTCACCGTGCCCCGCGTACCGGGGACGACGACCAGGTCCGCGTCGGCCAGTTCCTCGGCCCGGTCCACGAACCGCACGATCACGCCCGGTTCCGCCGCGAGCGCGTCGACATCGGTGAAGTTCGACATCAGCGGCACCGCGCACACCGCGACCCGCAGCACGTCCTGCCCGACCGGCGGGGCGACGACCGACTCGCGGACCGCGCCGCGCAGCGAGACCCGCAGCCCGTCCTCCTCGTCGATGCCCAGCCCGTGCTGGAACGGCAGCACCCCGTACGTGCCCCGCCCGGTGAGGGAACGCAGCATCTCCATGCCCGGCTCCAGCAGGGACACGTCCCCGCGGAACTTGTTCACCAGGTAGCCGGCGATCAGCGACTGGTCCTCGGGCGACAGCAGTGCCGTCGTCCCGAAGAAGGAGGCG
Source organism: Streptomyces katrae (assembly GCF_000966975.1). Classification (GTDB taxonomy): domain Bacteria; phylum Actinomycetota; class Actinomycetes; order Streptomycetales; family Streptomycetaceae; genus Streptomyces; species Streptomyces katrae. Next base: position 1,939 of record NZ_JZWV01001397.1, read on the forward strand.
AAGACCCCGCCCCGGTCGATGTCGCCGACGACCACCACCGGGAACCGCGCGGCCCGTGCGATGCCCATGTTCACGATGTCGGTCCGGCGCAGGTTGATCTCGGCCGGACTGCCCGCCCCCTCGCAGATCACGGCGTCATACGTGCCCCGCAGCTGCTCCAGGCAGTCCGTGACGATCCCGAGGAGCTGCTCCTGCCGCCCGCCGTGGTAGCCGCGGGCGCTCATCTCGCCCACCGGCTTGCCCAGCAGCACCACCTGGCTGCTGCGGTCGCCGCCGGGCTTGAGCAGCACCGGGTTCATCAGCGCGGTCGGCTCCACCCGGGCGGCCTGGGCCTGCATGGCCTGCGCACGGCCGATCTCCGCGCCCTCGCGGGTCACGAAGGAGTTCAGCGACATGTTCTGCGCCTTGAACGGGGCCACCTTCACGCCCTGGCGGGCCAGCCAGCGGCAGATCCCCGCCGTGACCACGCTCTTGCCCGCGTCGGACGTGGTCCCCGCGACCAGCAGTCCGCCGCCGCGCCTCGTGCCGCTCATGCCTTTCCCCTCCTCGTACGTGAGACCAGCGCGCGCGCCGCAACGCAGGCGCCCAGCGCCAGCCAGGTGACCCGCCGCGACAGCCGTACCGCCCGCTCGATGTCCGCGACCTCCACGGGCCGGCCCCGCTCCCCGTTGAGCACGGCCCGGTGCTCGACCCGTCCCGCGTAGGAGAGGGTCCCGCCCAGCCGGACGCCGAGCGCCCCGGCGAAGGAGGCCTCGACCGGGCCGGCGTTGGGGCTGGGGTGGGCGGCGGCGTCCGCGCGCCAGGCCCGTACGGCCCCTCCCCGGTCGGGGCCGGCGGCCACGGCGGCGAGGGCGGTGAGCCGGGCCCCGGGCCAGCCGGCGAGGTCGTCCAGCCGGGCGGAGGCCCAGCCGTAGCGCAGGTAGCGGGGCGACTTGTGACCCACCATCGCGTCCAGGGTGTTCACGGCGCGGAAGGCGAGCAGTCCGGGCACCCCGGCGACGGCCCCCCACACCAGGGCCCCGACCACCGCGTCGGAGGTGTTCTCGGCGACGGACTCGACGACGGCCCGGGCCATCTCCTGGTCGTCCAGGGCCTGCGGGTCGCGCCCGCACAGGTGGGGGAGGCGTTCGCGGGCCACCTCGGTGTCCCCGGCGGCGAGGGCCCCGCCGATGGCGCGGGCCTCCCGGCCGAGGGTGGTGCCGCCGACGACGGCCCAGGTGGCGGCGGCGGTCAGGGCGATCCGGGCGGCCGCGGGCCGGGAGCGCACGGCGCGCGCGCCCAGCGCTCCGACGGCGGCGGCCGTGCCGGCGCATACGAGGGTGTGCAGGACGCCCCGGGCGCGGTCGTCGCGCCACAGGGCGCGCTCCACGGCGGCGGCGGCTCGTCCGAAGGCGGCCACGGGGTGCCCCCGGCGCGGATCCCCGAGGATCCGGTCGCCGATCAGGCCCGCCGTGACGCCGTACGCGAAAACGCGGTCGGCACGCATGGTGGCAGGTATGTCCTCACTCAGGG
>NZ_JZWV01001398.1 GCF_000966975.1 Streptomyces katrae
CCTCCGTCCCCTCCGCCACCCCCCGGTACACCGTCCGCCTCGCCCGTGACGAGGACGAGGTCCGCGCCGCCCAGCGGCTGCGCCACCAGGTCTTCGCCGGAGAACTCGGCGCCCGCCTGGACGGACCCGAGCCGGGCCTGGACTCCGACGCCTTCGACGCCTACTGCGACCACCTCCTGGTCCTCGACGAGGAGACCGGCCAGGTCGTCGGCACCTACCGGCTGCTGCCCCCGGAGCGCGCCGCCGTCGCCGGACGCCTCTACTCCGAGGGCGAGTTCGACCTCTCCGCCCTCGCCCCGATCCGCCCCGACCTGGTCGAGGTCGGCCGCTCCTGCGTCCACCCCGACCACCGCGACGGCGCCGTCATCGCCCTCATCTGGGCCGGCCTCGCCCGCTACATGGAGCGCACCGGCCACAACTGGCTCGCCGGGTGCTGCTCGATACCGCTCGCCGACGGCGGGGTGCTGGCCGCGGCCACCCGCGAGACCGTCCTGGCCCGCAACCTCGCCCCGCAGGAGTACCGGGTCACCCCGCACCTGCCGTGGAACCCCGACGGCGTGACCCTCCCCGGCACCCGCCTGGAACTGCCGCCGCTGCTGCGCGGGTACATCCGCCTCGGCGCCTGGGTCTGCGGGGAGCCCGCCCTCGACGCCGAGTTCGGCTGCGCCGACCTGTACGTGCTGCTCTCCCTGCGCCGGACCAACCCGCGCTACCTCAACCACTTCCTCTCGCTCGCCCCGGCCGCATGAGCAACTGGCTGCTGCCCACCGCGCCCTGCACCCCGCAGGCCTGCGCCGCCCACCCGGGCGGCCGGGCCGCGAGCGTCCCACACGCGGCGCTCCGGCTCGCCGGCGCCCTCGGACTGGTCCTGCTGGCCGTCCCGGCCGCCCCGGCGGTACGGCTGCTGCCCGCCGGGCCCCGGCGTGCCCTGATCCGGACCTGGTGCGCCGCGCTCCTGCGCTCCCTGGGGATACGGATCACCGTACGCGGTACCCCGGGGCCGGACGGGGGCCGCCTGATCGTCGCCAACCACATCTCCTGGACCGACATCCCGCTCGTCGCCGCCGCCCTGCCCAGCAGGATGCTGGCCAAGAGCGAGATCGGTACCTGGCCGGTCCTCGGGCGGCTCGCCGCCCAGGCCGGCACCCTGTTCATCGAACGCGACCGGATCAGGGCCCTGCCCCGCACGGTGGGGACCATCGCCCGGGCGCTGCGGGCCGGGGACCGGGTCACCGTCTTCCCCGAGGGCTGCACCTGGTGCGGGCGCGCCCAGGGGCCCTTCCGGCGGGCCGCGTTCCAGGCGGCGCTGGACGCGGAGGTGCCCGTACAGCCCGTACGGATCGCCTACCGGCTGGACGGCGGGGAGTTCGCCGGTGCGCCCGCCTTCGTCGGCGAGGACACCCTGACGGCCTCCCTGTGGCGGATCGCCCGCGCCCGAGGCATACGCGCCGAGGTGCGGCTGCTGCCCCGCATCCCGCACGGCCGCCACGCCGACCGGCGGGGGCTCGCCG
>NZ_JZWV01001399.1 GCF_000966975.1 Streptomyces katrae
ACACCACTCAGACGGAGCCGTCCGCAACCGACAGCGACAGCGCGAAGCGGCCCTCGGAGTCCGTCCACCACTGGGACAACTCCAGCCCCGCCTCGGCGAGTTCCCTCCGCACCCGCTCCTGACGGAACTTCGCCGAGATCTCCGTGAGGATCTCCTCACCCTCGGCGAACGGCACCACCAGATCCAGCGCCCGGATCTTCACCGTCACCGCCGACCGGGCCCGCAGACGCATCTCGATCCACTCGTGCTCCCGGTTCCACACCGCCACATGGTCGAAATCGGCGGTGTGGAAGTCCGCACCCAGCTCCCGGTCGATCACGGCCAGCACGTTCTTGTCAAACTCCGCCGTCACCCCCTGCGCGTCGTCGTACGCCGCCACCAGCACGGCCTCGTCCTTCACCAGGTCGGTGCCCATCAGCAGCGCGTCCCCGGGCGAGAGCATCGCCCGCACGGACGCCAGGAACACCGCCCGCTCCGCCGGCCGCAGGTTCCCGATCGTGCCGCCCAGGAACACCACCAGCCGCGGCCCGGGGGAGTCGGGCAGGTGCAGCGGCGCCGTGAAGTCCGCCAGCAGCGCGTGCACCTTGAGCCCCGGATGCGCCGCCAGCAGGGACTCCGCCGCCCCGGTCAGCGCGCTCTCGCTCACGTCCACCGGGACGTACGTCTCCAGCGCCGGCAACGCCTCGATCAGGTGCCGGGTCTTCTCCGAGGAGCCGGAACCCAGCTCCACCAGCGTGCGCGCCCCGGTCACCGCCGCGATCTCCCGCGCCCGCCCGAGCAGGATCTCCCGCTCGGCGCGCGTCGGGTAGTACTCCGGCAGCCGGGTGATCTCCTCGAAGAGCTCACTGCCCCGCGCGTCGTAGAAC
>NZ_JZWV01001400.1 GCF_000966975.1 Streptomyces katrae
AACCACTTCGGCGGCAGCTCCTTGGGGACGCGGGTCAGCCCGCGCAGGACGTCCTTGCGCAGCGCCCTGTCGGCGGCGTGCTCGTCGAGGGTCCGGGTCATCTCGAAGTCGCTCACAGGGTGCTCTCCTTGAGGGGGATCAGGGCGACCCGCGTGCGGGTGGCGGTCAGCAGGGTCCGGTCGGGCACCTCGCACCAGCCGGTGTCGTCGTCGTACGGCTCGGAAGCCACCACCACCCGCCCCGAGGGGTGGGCGGGCAGGTACCAGAGGGAATCGCCCCAGGCGGTGGCGGCGATCGAGGCCCCGTCGGTGAGCAGCAGGTTCAGCCGGGAGCCGGGGGCCGCGGCGGCCAGTTCGCGGACCGCCTCCGCCAGGGCCGTGCCCGGGTCGTCGCCCTGCCGCAGCCGGTGCAGCACCAGCGCCCACACCAGCGCCGAGTCGGTGCGCGCGGCCAGTTCCAGCAGCTCGTGCACGGGCAGGGCGGAGGCGAGCGGCGCCGCCGCGTCCGGCCAGCCCCGGACCGCGCCGTTGTGGCTGAAGAGCCAGGGCCCCGAGGCGAACGGCGCCGCCGCGGCCTCCCCGTCCGCCCCCGCGAACGTGGCGTCCCGTACGGCGGCCAGCACGGCCCCGCTGCGCACCACCCGGCACAGGTCGGCGAAACCCTCGTCCCCCCACACCGGCCCGGCGCGCCGGTAGCGGGCGGGCACCGGGTCCCCGGCCGCGTACCAGCCCACGCCGAAGCCGTCGGCGTTGACCGTGCCGTACCGCTGCCGGCGCGGCGCCCAGGACTGCCGCACGAGGGAGTGCTCCGGATCGCCGAGCACCACTCCCAGGGGTATGTCCGGTCCCAGATAGGCCAGGTGACGGCACATCAGACGTCCCTCGCGGTGCGGAATCCGGAGAAGATCTGCCGGCGCACCGGCAGGTCCCAGTTGCGGAACGTGCCCCGGCAGGCCACCGGGTCCACCGCGAACGAGCCGCCGCGCAGCACCTTGTGCTCCGGCCCGAAGAACACCTCCGAGTACTCCCGGTACGGGAAGGCCCGGAACCCCGGGTACGGCAGGAAGTCCGAGGCGGTCCACTCCCACACGTCGCCGATGAGCTGGCGCACCCCCAGCGGGGAGGCCCCGGCCGGGTAGCAGCCGACGCGGGCCGGCCGCAGGTGGCGCTGCCCCAGATTGGCGCGGACGGGATCCGGGTCGGCGTCGCCCCAGGGGTAGCGGCGGGAGCGGCCGGTGGCCGGGTCGTGGCGGGCCGCCTTCTCCCACTCCGCCTCGGTGGGCAGCCGGCGTCCCGCCCAGCGGGCGTAGGCGTCGGCCTCGTACCAGCTCACGTGCAGCACCGGTTCGTCGTCGGGCACCGGCTCGGTCACCCCGAACCGGCGGCGCAGCCACTGGCCCGCCTCACGCCGCCAGAACAGCGGGGCCCCGATGCCGTGGGCGCGGATCTGCTCCCAGCCCTCGGCCGCCCACCAGCGGGGGTCCGTGTAGCCGCCGTCCGCGATGAACGCCTGGTAGGCGGCGTTGGTCACCGGCACCGTGTCGATCCAGAAGGCACCCACCTCGCGTACGTGCGCGGGCCGTTCGTTGTCCAGGGCCCACGGTTCGACGGAGGTCCCCATGGTGAACGGGCCGCCCGGCACCAGCACTTCGGCCGCGGGCGGGGGCGGGCCCTGCGGCGGCTGCGGGTCCGGTGCGGCCAGCACGGGGTCGCCGGCCCGCAGCTGGTGGGTGATCAGCATGGTCTCGTCGTGCTGCTGTTCGTGCTGGGCGATCATCCCGAAGACGAACCCGCGGTCGAGCAGGGCCGTCCCCTCCAGCGGAGTGCGGTCCAGCAGGTCGAACACCCGCCCGCGGACCTCGGCCGCGTACCGGCGGGCCTCCTCCGGGCCCAGCAGCGGCAGCTTCGGCCGTTCGGCGCGCGGGTGCTGGAACGCGTCGTACAGGGAGTTGATCTCGGGACGCAGGAACTCCCGGCCGGCCACGTTGCGCAGCAGCCACAGCTCCTCCTGGTTCCCGATGTGCGCCAGGTCCCACACCAGCGGGGACATCAGCGGGGAGTGCTGCGCGGTCAGGTCCGGGTCGCTGACGACGTCGGTGAGCCCGGCCGTTCGGGCCCGGGCGGCGGCCAGGGCGGCCGCGGCCCGCTCGCGCAGCGCCGCGGGACGGATCTCGGGGTGGGTCTCGGTGGTCACGGGCGCGGTCCCTTCGCGGCGGGCGGCCGCCGGCGGTGCGCCGCCGGGCCGGTGTCTTCCACGGCTGCCGGAGCGGCCC
>NZ_JZWV01001401.1 GCF_000966975.1 Streptomyces katrae
GGGGCGGCCCGCCGCAGCCGCGGCGGTGCCCACGGCGGCCCGGGTGCGCCCGGCGACCAGGGCGTCGTCCACGTCGTCGGCCGGGCAGCGCCCGCGCCGTACGTAGCGCTCGGCGAAGGCCCCGACCGCCTCCCGGACGTACGGCTGGGCCCCGAGCCGGGGCAGCGCTTCCGCGGCCGCGGCGAAGCAGGCCACGGCGGCCGCCCGCAGGTCGGGATCGGCCAGCGCGCTGCGGGCGGCGGTCCGCCACAGGGGGTTGCGGGGCGCGCTCCGGGTCCCGTACGCGTCGGCGAGTGCCTTCACCGCCCGGTAGGCCGTCTCGGCGGCGTCCGGGTCGTCGAAGAGCGCGTGCACCACCGCCACCGGGACGATCCAGCCGTCCTCGCCGGGCTGCGCGTCGATCATCCGCAGCTCCAGGTGGCCGCGCGGCCGCACGGGCGGGAAGAGGGTGGTGAGGTGGTACTCCAGGTCCGCGGCGGTGGGCCGCCGGGCCGGGCCGCCCGGGCCGCCGCCGTCCGTACGCAGCCAGTCGCGGAAGGTCAGCCCCCGCGGCACCGCCCAGGGTTCGCCGTCGGGCCCCCGTACGCACATCACCTCGGTGTCCAGCGCGTGCCGGACCCAGCCCGCACGGGGCTCGGCGTCCAGCGGCGGGGCCAGGGCGCGCCGCGGGTCGATGTCGCTCCAGATGCCCTGGCGCGCACACCGCCAGCCCTCGTACGGGCCGTCGCGGCCGGGGGAGTTGGCGAAGGCGGCCACCAGTACGGCGCCCAGCAGGTGGGCGAGCCGCCAGCGCCGGCCGTGCCCCAGCGGGCCCGGCTCCTCGTGTCCGGCGTCCACGCAGACCTGCACGGAGGCGGAGGAGCGCATCATGGCCCGGCCGGCGGGGCCGGTGCGGTCGAAGTAGGCCTCCATCGCGTCGTAGCGCGGGCTGGCCAGGAGGCGGCGCAGGGGCCTGCGGGGGTCCTCGCCGAGGCCGTGGAGGACGAGGCCGCGCTCGCGCAGGGCGCCCCGTACGGCGGCGAGGTCGGCGCGGAGCCCGTCGAGGCAGGCGGTGAGGGAGGCGGCGGGGGCGGAGCTGAGCTCCAGCTGCCCGCCGGGTTCGACGGTGACCCGGGAGCTCAGGGGCAGGGCTCCGGCGGCCGCGTGGGCGGCGGTGAGGCGTTCGGGGGGAAGCGGCAGCCAGGGGCGCTCCGCGTCCAGGACGAGCCATTCGAGCTCCGCGCCGAGGGTGCGGGGCGGGCCGGTCTTGAAGCAGATGCCGTGGACCAGGTCCTCGGCGGCCGCCTCGCTGAGGGGGGCGTACGCGTGGTCCCCCGGATCGTGGACGTATGGAGCGGGTGAGTTCTCGGACATGACCGGAACCTCGTCTCCTGTAGTCGGCCGTGATGTCACCCGTGCCCTACCCGTCCTCGGGGCGCTAATTCCTTTGCCGCACCCGGGCGTGCGCCTCAGGATTGCGGTGTGAGCAGCAGATTGCGCGAGATCGCGCGGGAGAACGCGCTGATCGTGGCGGCCGGCGGGTACCGGACGCGGTCGGGGCGGCAGGTGTCCCTCGCCGCCGGCCTGGCGGAAGCCAAGGCCGGAACCAGGATATATGGGCCAAACCCGGTCATTCCAGACGGGGAGTCCGTCAGGGGGAGCCGGCGGACGGTCTTCGAGGTCACGGGGGAGAGCAGCACGGTCGCAGCGCGTCGCCTGGCGGGCCGGCCCGCCCTCGGCCCGGTCGCGGTGCTGAACTTCGCCTCCGCCCGCAACCCCGGGGGCGGCTACGTCCGGGGAGCCAAGGCCCAGGAGGAGGCGCTCTGCCGGGCCTCGGCCCTGTACGAGACCCTGCTGGAGGCCCCGGAGTACTACGAGGTCCACCGCGCGGGGCGGAGCACCTTCTACACCGACCGGGTGATCCACTCACCCGGGGTCCCGGTGTTCCGCGACGACCGGGGCGAACTGCTGGAGACCCCGTTCCGGGCCGGTTTCCTCACCTCACCGGCCCCGAACGCGGGCACGATCCGCCGCCAGGAGCCCGAACGCGCCCGCGAGATCCCGGCGGCCCTGACCCGCCGGGCCGGCCGCGTCCTGGAGGTGGCCGCCCTGCACGGCTACGGGGCACTGGTGCTCGGCGCCTGGGGCTGCGGGGTGTTCCGCAACGACCCGGAGGTGGTGGCCCAGGCCTTCCGCCGCCGGCTGACGGGCCGCTTCGCGGGCACCTTCGAGCACGTCGTCTTCGCGGTCCTGGACCGCGACCCCGCCCCCCGCGAGGCCTTCGCCAGGGCCTTCGCCGGGGCCTGAACGGCCCCGCCGGTGCGGGGCCCGCCCGTCGGCGGCTACCGCCAGCCGTAGCGCTCCCGGAGCCGGTCCACCACCAGCCCGAAGCGGGACCGGTCCAGGGCGCAGGCCTCGCGCCGCATCCCCGCCTCGTGGACCCGCAGCACCCGGTCCACGTCCACCCACGACTCCCGTCCGGCCGAGTCCCACGGTCCGGAGCCGATCGGGACCCACTCGCGGTCGGCGTCGTGCCGCTTGCTGGACAGCTGCACGGCGAGCAGGGTCGACCCGCCCGCCTCCCGCGCGACCACCAGCACGGGACGGTCCTTGCCCCGCCCGTCGTTCTCCTCGAAGGGGACCCAGGTCCACACGATCTCCCCGGGATCCGGATCCCCGTCCGGGTCGGGCGCGTACTCGGTGCGGACCGGGCCGATCGCCAGGGGGTCGGCCTCGACGGTCGCGCCGAAGCCCTCCCGCCCGGGCTGCTCGACGTCCCGGGCTGCTCGACGTAACCGTTGCCGTGATGTGAAAGTGCCGTCATCCGGGCGAGGTTAGCGGGTACGCGGGCCCTGGAGGCCGAAGCCCCGCCGGACCCGGCGGCGCCCCGGCCCCGCCGCCCGCCCGCCGACCCATCCTGATAGCCCGCTTACCGCTGCCTTAAGCGGAACCTAAGCCTCGTGGATCCCGGCCCGAAACGAACGATTGTCCGTTTCGGGGCCGCTAGCGTGCTGCCGCACCCAACTCCCCAGTAACAGAGGCAGGCACGCCATGGGCAGCAGCACCCGTCATCGCCGCAGGGCCGGCGGAAGGGCGAAGGCCGCGGGCGCGATCGTGGTGGCGGCGGTGATCGGTGGCGCGGCGTTCGCGTTCACCGGGACCGCGCAGGCCACCGCCGTCGGCGCCGTTTACACCACCTCCAGCTCCTGGAACGGCGGTTACACCGGGCAGTACGTCATCACCAACGGCACCGGCCGCACCCAGACGGACTGGACCCTGAGCTTCGACCTGCCGCCCGGGACGCGGATCGACTCCCTGTGGAACGGCACCCACACCGTCGACGGGCAGCACGTCACCGTGAAGCCCGCGAGCTGGAACCGGGAGCTCGCGCCCGGGGCCTCCGTCACGGTCGGCTTCGTCGCGAGCGGGAGCGGCGCACCCGGCAGCCCCAAGGGGTGCCT
>NZ_JZWV01001402.1 GCF_000966975.1 Streptomyces katrae
GGGCAGGGGGAGCGGTCGGCGGGGCTCGGGGGGTCCGCCCCGAAGGTGGCCCGCTGGCTCGGCGACATCCGTACGTACTTCCCCACCCCCGTCGTCCAGGTCATGCAGCGCGACGCCATCGACCGGCTCGGCCTGTCCACGCTGCTGCTGGAGCCGGAGATGCTGGAGGCCGTCGAGCCGGACGTGCACCTGGTCGGGACCCTGCTGTCGCTGAACAAGGCGATGCCCGACACCACCAGGGAGACCGCCCGGGCCGTGGTCCGCAAGGTGGTCGAGCAGCTGGAGAAGCGCCTGGCGGCCCGGACCCGGGCCACCCTCACGGGCGCGCTCGACCGTTCGGCCCGGATCAACCGCCCCCGGCACCGGGACATCGACTGGGACCGGACCATCCGGGCCAACCTCAAGAACTACCTCCCCGAGTACCGCACCGTCGTGCCCGAACGGCTCGTCGGCCACGGCCGGGCCGCGCAGTCGGTGAAGAAGGAGGTGGTCCTCTGCATCGACCAGTCGGGTTCGATGGCGGCCTCGGTCGTCTACGCCTCCGTCTTCGGGGCGGTCCTGGCCTCCGTGCGGTCGATCGCCACCCGCCTGGTCGTGTTCGACACGGCGGTGGTCGACCTCACCGACCAGCTCGACGATCCGGTGGACGTCCTGTTCGGCACCCAGCTCGGCGGCGGTACGGACATCAACCGCGCCCTCGCCTACTGCCAGTCCAGGATCACCCGTCCTGCCGATACCGTCGTGGTCCTGATCAGCGATCTCTACGAGGGCGGGATACGCGACGAGATGCTGAAGCGGGTCGCCGCGATGAAGGCGGCCGGGGTGGAGTTCGTGGCCCTGCTCGCGCTGTCCGACGAGGGCGCCCCCGCCTATGACCGGGAGCACGCGGCGGCCCTCGCCGCGCTCGGCGCCCCCGCCTTCGCCTGCACGCCCGACCTGTTCCCGGAGGTGATGGCGGCCGCGCTGGAGAAGCGTCCCCTGCCCGTGCCGTGAGGGTCCGGGTGACCCGGTGCCAAATCGGCGGATCGCACGAATACGCAGTTCGGCGGTGAGGCGATCTGTGACAGGTATCACCGCTCAGGTGTGATCTGTGATTTAGGGTCCTACGGCCCTCGGGGATAACCTGCGAGACGGACATGCCGCGTCCACGGTCACCGTGTGCGCCTACCCAGTGACAGCGCCGTCACGTTGCCCTCCGCGGCACGCCCACGCAGATAGCAGACAAACCGCGAATCACTGCGAATCTTTGAAGACAAGGGACGGACGCGCGTGGACCTGTTCGAGTACCAGGCGAGGGACCTCTTCGCCAAGCACGGTGTACCGGTGCTGGCCGGTGAAGTGATCGACACGCCTGAGGCGGCTCGCGAGGCCACCGAGAAGCTGGGCGGCAAGTCGGTCGTCAAGGCCCAGGTGAAGGTCGGCGGCCGCGGCAAGGCCGGCGGCGTCAAGCTCGCCTCCACCCCGGACGAGGCCGTCGCCCGCGCGACGGACATCCTGGGCATGGACATCAAGGGCCACACGGTCCACAAGGTGATGATCGCCGAGACGGCTCCCGAGATCGTCGAGGAGTACTACGTCTCCTACCTGCTCGACCGCACGAACCGCACCTTCCTGGCCATGGCCTCGGTCGCGGGCGGCATGGACATCGAGCAGGTCGCCGAGGAGACCCCCGAGAAGCTCGCGAAGGTCCCGGTCAACGCCAACGAGGGCGTCACGATCGAGAAGGCCCGCGAGATCGTGGAGCTCGCGCAGTTCCCGGCCGAGGTCGCCGAGAAGGTCGCCGAGGTCCTCGTGACCCTGTGGAAGACCTTCATCGCCGAGGACGCGCTCCTCGTCGAGGTCAACCCCCTCGCGAAGGTCGCCTCCGGCGAGGTCATCGCCCTCGACGGCAAGGTCTCCCTGGACGAGAACGCCGAGTTCCGCCAGCCCGGCCACGAGGAGTTCGTGGACCACGCGGCCGCGAACCCGCTCGAGGCCGCCGCCAAGGAGAAGGGCCTCAACTACGTCAAGCTCGACGGTGAGGTCGGCATCATCGGCAACGGCGCGGGTCTCGTCATGAGCACCCTCGACGTCGTCGCCTACGCCGGTGAGAACCACGGTGGCGTCAAGCCCGCCAACTTCCTGGACATCGGCGGTGGCGCCTCCGCCGCCGTCATGGCCAACGGCCTGGAGATCATCCTCGGCGACCCGGACGTCAAGTCCGTGTTCGTCAACGTCTTCGGTGGCATCACCGCGTGTGACGAGGTCGCCAACGGCATCGTCCAGGCGCTGCAGCTGCTCGAGGACCGGGGCGAGGCGGTCACCAAGCCGCTGGTCGTCCGCCTCGACGGCAACAACGCCGAGCTGGGTCGCAAGATCCTCTCGGACGCCAACCACCCGCTGGTGCAGCGCGTGGACACCATGGACGGTGCGGCCGACAAGGCCGCCGAGCTCGCGGCTGCGAAGTAAGGGCAGAGGTCACAGACTCACATGGCTATCTTCCTCAACAAGGACAGCAAGGTCATCGTCCAGGGCATGACCGGTGCCACGGGCATGAAGCACACCAAGCTGATGCTGGCTGACGGCACCAACATCGTCGGCGGCGTGAACCCGCGCAAGGCCGGCACGACCGTCGACTTCGACGGCACCGAGGTCCCGGTCTTCGGCTCGGTCGCCGAGGCGATGGAGAAGACGGGCGCCAACGTCTCCGTCCTCTTCGTCCCGCCGGCCTTCGCCAAGGCCGCCGTCGTCGAGGCCATCGACGCCGAGATCCCGCTGGCCGTCGTCATCACCGAGGGCATCGCGGTGCACGACTCCGCCGCCTTCTGGGCGTACGCGACCGCCAAGGGCAACAAGACCCGCATCATCGGCCCGAACTGCCCGGGTCTGATCACCCCCGGCCAGTCCAACGCCGGCATCATCCCGGGCGACATCACCAAGCCCGGCAAGATCGGTCTCGTGTCCAAGTCCGGCACGCTGACCTACCAGATGATGTACGAGCTGCGCGACATCGGCTTCACCTCCGCCGTCGGTATCGGTGGCGACCCGGTCATCGGCACCACGCACATCGACGCCCTGGAGGCCTTCGAGGCCGACCCGGAGACCGAGCTCATCGTCATGATCGGCGAGATCGGCGGCGACGCCGAGGAGCGTGCGGCGGACTTCATCGCGAAGAACGTCACCAAGCCGGTCGTCGGCTACGTCGCGGGCTTCACCGCCCCCGAGGGCAAGACCATGGGCCACGCCGGCGCCATCGTCTCCGGCTCTTCTGGCACCGCACAGGCCAAGAAGGAGGCCCTCGAGGCCGCCGGCGTCAAGGTCGGCAAGACCCCGACCGAGACGGCCAAGCTCGCGCGCGAGATCCTCGAAGGCGCGAAGTAAGCGGTAGCGGTACGGACGTACGGGCGTGGCCCGCACACTT
>NZ_JZWV01001403.1 GCF_000966975.1 Streptomyces katrae
TTCACGGGCTCACTCCAGCGACGGGTGGAGCCGGCGGGGGCCGGCGGCCGGATGTTCGCGGAGCCTGTCCTGGAGGGCCCGGCTGGTCTCGGTCAGCCGCGGCGGGCCGCTGAGGGGCGGGACCCCGGAGACGCTGACTCCGGCCGGGACCGGCGCCACGTAGTGGTCCGGCGCGGTGACGGTGGTGTAGCCGGTGGCGGCGGCGATCACCGCCGTCAGCATGAGCGCGGCCCGCGCCCAGCGGCGGGCGCGGTGCTCGCTGAGGGTGCGGACGGTGGCCGCCGGAGGCGGCTCCAGAGGCACGGCGGGCCGCACCGCGCCGAGCCAGGCCCGCAGTACGGCCGACTGCTCCTGCGGGGGTACGCCGGCCAGCCCGGGGAGCCGGGCGGCGAGGTCGGCGTGGGCACGGAGCAGGCGGTTGCCGGTGGTGGGGGTGCTGGCCTCGGTCTCGGCGGCGGTGTCGGGCAGGTCGAGGCCGACGCCGTCGTAGAGCAGCACGGTCCGGCGGTGCGCGGGCGGCAGTGACAGCAGGGCGCCCAGCAGGATGCGGTCGTTGGGGTCGGCCGGGGCCTTGTCGGGGCGGCCGAGGGTCCGGTGGGCCCGGCGCAGCCGCCGCCAGGGGGAGAGGGCGTACTCGTACGCGGCCGAGCGGACCCAGCCGACGGGGTCGGGATCGGTGGCCACCTCGGGCCACTGCGCCCAGGCCTGACGGAACGCCCGCTCCACGGACTCCTGCGCGAGGGTGCGACGCCCCGTCAGCAGGTAGACCTGCCGGACGAGGGCGGGGGCGGAGTAGGCGTAGAGGCAGTCGAACGCCTCGGCGGGCCGCGCGGGGCGCGCGGGCGCGGCGGGCGCGGCCTGCGGGGCGGCGTACGCGGCTCCGTCGCCCGGCGCCCCCG
>NZ_JZWV01001404.1 GCF_000966975.1 Streptomyces katrae
AGATGTGTATAAGAGACAGGTCTTGAGGTGGGCTTCCACCAGGGCTGCCGCCTCGCGGCGGAGGGTGAGGGACGTCGGGTCCAGGGGGAGGGGCCAGGAGTGGTCCGGGGTGGTGTCGGAGGCCAGGGCCGGGTTCTCGGCGTCGGGGGCCGGGGCGTCCGCCCAGGCCTCGATGTCGCCGTGGCCCGCGGCGCAGTGGTCGTGGAGGGCCTGGAGGAACGCGGACGGGCCCCGGCGGCGCTTCTGGGTGGGGCCCCACCAGTGGCCCGAGGCCAGGAGGAGGGAGCGGGGGCGGGTGAAGGTCACGTAGCCGAGGCGGAGTTCTTCCGTCTCCTTGTGGGATTTGAGGGCCGCCTTGAAGGACTTCAGGCCCGCCGAGGTCCACGCCGGGTCGGCCGGGAGGGTGGTGGCGTCGCCGCGCAGGGCGTACGGGAGGACCTTCGGGTACGAGGTCCAGGCCTCCGGGGCCTTCTCCTTCGGGAAAGAGCCCTCGCAGAGGCCGGGGACCACGACCACGTCCCACTCCAGGCCCTTGGACTTGTGGGCCGTGAGGACCTTGACCGTGTTCTCCCCTCCCGGGAGGGCGTGGTCGAGGCCCTTCTCGTACTGGGCTGCCGTGCGCAGGAAGCCCAGGAAGGCCAGCAGGGTGGCCTCGCCGTCCAACGCGGCGAAGCCGGCCGCGACGTCGAGGAAGCCGGACAGGGTCTCGCGGCGGCGGGCCGCCAGGGCGTGCGGGGAGGCCGAGAGTTCCACGTCCAGGCCCGTGGCCGACAGGATCCGGTGCAGGACGTCCATCAGCGGGTCGGAGAGGGAGCGGCGCAGGTCGCGCAGTTCCTGGGCGAGGTGGGCGAAGCGGACCCGGGCGGCGGCGGAGAACGGGAGGTCCTCGGCGGCGGAGCCGTCCAGGAAGGTTTCCAGGGCGTCGGCCAGGGAGACGACCTCGGCCGGGTCGACTCCCTCGACCGCGGCGGCGAGGCGCCCGTCGGGGCCGTCGGAGGCCGCGGGGCGGGCGACCAGCTGCCGGGCCAGGCGGCCGAGCAGGGCCAGGG
>NZ_JZWV01001405.1 GCF_000966975.1 Streptomyces katrae
GGCCGAGCAGGGCCAGGTCGCGGGCGCCGATCCGCCAGCGCGGGCCGATCAGGAGGCGGACCAGGGCGGCGTTGGCGCCGGGGTCCTGGAGCACCTCGCAGACCGAGACCAGGTCGGCGACCTCGGGGAGGTGCAGGAGGCCCGAAAGGCCGACCACCTCCACGGGGACGTCCCGGGCGACGAGGACCGCCTGGATGCTCGCGAAGTCGGCGGCCGAGCGGCAGAGGACCGCGATCTCGCCCGGCGCGGTGCCGGTGCGCACCAGGTGCGCGACGGAGTCGCCGAGCCACTCCAGCTCCTCGGCGTGCGTGGGCAGCAGGGCGCAGCGGACCAGGCCGTCGCGCTCGGCGCCGGGGGCGGGGCGCAGGGCCTCGACGCCCTCGTGCATGGCGCGCAGCGGGGCGGCGAGGCCGTTGGCGAGGTCCAGCAGGCGGCCGCCGCTGCGCCGGTTCTCGCTGAGGGACAGGCGGGTCGCCGGGGTGCCGTCGGCGTGCGGGAAGTGCTCCGGGAAGTCGTCCAGGTTCGCGACGGACGCACCGCGCCAGCCGTAGATGGCCTGGCAGGGGTCGCCGACGGCGGTCACCGCGTGCCCCGTGCCTCCCCCTCGGACTCCGT
Source organism: Streptomyces katrae (assembly GCF_000966975.1). Taxonomy (GTDB): domain Bacteria; phylum Actinomycetota; class Actinomycetes; order Streptomycetales; family Streptomycetaceae; genus Streptomyces; species Streptomyces katrae. The sequence continues at coordinate 616 of NZ_JZWV01001405.1, forward strand.
CCTGGGAGGACCCCGAGCCGAAGAGGCCGGACAGCAGGAGCCGCTGGGCGACGGAGGTGTCCTGGTACTCGTCGAGGAGGACGACGCGGAACTCCTCGCGCAGCAGGGCGCCGACCTCCGGGCGGGTGGTGGCCAGCCGCGCGGAGAGGGCTATCTGGTCACCGAAGTCGAACAGGTCGCGGGAGCGCTTGGCCTCGCGGTAGCGGACGACGAGTTCCAGCAGTTCGAGACGGCCGCGGACGGCCTCGGGGACCTTGCGGAGGTCCTCGTTGGTGAGCCTGGTGTCCGCGAGCACGCCGAGGAGTTCCGTGTCGTACGCGCGCAGCTCCGCCGGTTCGACCAGGTGCTCGGAGAGTTCCCCGTCGAGCGCGAGGAGGTCGCTGACCAGGTCGGGGACGGACTTGGTGAGGGCGGGGTAGGGGCCGGGGGCCTCCCGGAGCACCTTCGCGGCGAGCTGGAAGCGGGTGGCGTCGGCGAGGAGGCGGGCGCTGGGTTCCAGGCCGATGCGCAGGCCGTGGTCCTTGAGGAGCTGGCCGGCGAAGGCGTGGTACGTGGAGATGCGGGGCTCGCCGCCGGCCGCCGCATCGGGGCCGGCGCCCGGGGCGGGGGAAGGGTCCGGGTCGGTGATGCCGGCCCGGGCGAGGGCTTTGCGTACGCGTTCGGCCAGCTCCCCGGCGGCCTTGTTGGTGAAGGTCAGGCCGAGGACCTGTTCGGGGGCGACGGCGCCGGTCCCGACGAGCCAGACGACGCGGGCGGCCATCACGGTGGTCTTGCCGGAGCCGGCGCCCGCGACGATGACCTGGGGGGCGGGCGGGGCGGTGACGCAGGCCAGCTGTTCGGGCGTGAAGGGGATCCCGAGGAGCTCCTTGAGCTGCTCGGGATCGTCGAGGACGGGGGCGCGCCCGGACACGTACGCGGTCACCTCAAAAGGCTAGCCGCCCCCGCCGACACTCCCGGCCGCCGTCTCATTCCACGGTCTGGCGGCCCTCGGGGAGGGCGCTGCAGGAGCTGCGGAAGGAGCAGCGCTTGCAGTGTTCACCGGTGGCGGGTGCGAAGCGTTCGTCGAGGACCCGGCCCGCGGCGGTGGCCAGGAGGTCGCCGACCCACTCGCCGGAGCTTCCGGGGGACAGCGCTTCCTGCGCCTGGACCTTCGGGACCCCCTCGCCGCCGTCGCGCTTGGCGGCGCCCTGGCGGAGCTGGACGAGCTCGGCGCCGCCGGGTTCGGGGCGCCGGCCGTCGAAGACCTCGTCGACGGCGCCCTCGCGGACGGCGAGCTGGTAGACGGCGAGCTGGGGGTGGCGGGCGACCTCGTCGCGGGTGGGGGCGCCCTTGCCGGTCTTGAAGTCGACGACGTAGGCGCGGCCCTGCGGGTCGGCCTCGACGCGGTCCATGGAGCCGCGGATGCGGACGGCGTACTCGCCGGCGTCGAGGGTGACGTCGAAGTCGTGCTCGGTGGCGACGGCGGTGCGGCCGCCGCGGTCGGTGGTGTGCCAGCGCAGGAAGCGTTCCAGGGCGGCGCGGGCGTTGTCCTTCTCCTGGCGGGACTTCCAGGGGGCGTCGAAGGCGAGGGCGTCCCAGACGGAGTCGAGGCGCTCCATGAGGACGGCCAGGTCGGCGGGGGTGCGGCCGGAGGCGACCTCGTCGGCGAGGACGTGGACGACGTTGCCGAAGCCCTGGGCGGCGGTGGAGGGGGCGTCGGCCTTGACCTCGCGGCCCAGGAACCACTGGAGGGAGCAGGTGTTGGCGAGCTGGTCGAGGGCGCTGCCGGAGAGGGTGACGGGCCGGTCCCGGTCGCGGAGGGGGACGGTGGAGGCGGTGGGCTCGTACAGGCCCCACCAGCGCTGCGGGTGCGCGGCGGGGACCAGGGGGCGGTCCTCGTCGTCGGTGAGCGCGGCGAGGCGGGCCAGGCGCCGGGCGGCGGCGTCGCGCAGGGCGGGCGAGGCGTCGGGGTCGACGGTGGTGGCGCGGAGCTCGGCGACGAGCGCGGGGACGGCGAGGGGGCGGCGGGGCCGGCCGGTGACGTCCTTCGGCTCGACGCCGAGTTCGGTGAGGAAGCGGGAGGGCTGGTCGCCGTCCTCGGCGGGGGCCTTGACGGCGGTGACGACGAGGCGGTGGCGGGCGCGGGTGGCGGCGACGTAGAACAGCCGGCGCTCCTCGGCGAGGAGGGCGCCGGGGGTGAGGGGTTCGGCGAGGCCGTCGCGGCCGATGCGGTCGGCTTCGAGGAGGGAGCCGCGGCGGCGCAGGTCGGGCCAGATCCCCTCCTGGACGCCGGCGACGACGACGAGGCCCCACTCCAGGCCCTTGGAGCGGTGGGCGGTCATGAGGCGTACGGCGTCGGAGCGGACCGTCCTGCCGGCGAGGGTGTCGGCGGCGATGTCCTCGGCCTCCAGCTGTTCGAGGAAGTTGAGGGCGCCGCGGCCGCCGGTGCGTTCCTCCGCGCGGGCGGCGTTGTCGAAGAGGGCGCAGACGGCGTCGAGGTCCCGGTCGGCGTTGCGGCCGGCGGGGCCGCCGCGGCGGGCCTGGCGTTCGAGGCGCTGCGGCCAGGGGGTGCCGTCCCAGAGGGCCCAGAGGGCCTCTTCGGCGGTGCCGCCGCCCTGGAGGAGCTCGCGGGTCTTGCGCAGGAGCAGGCCGAGGCGCTGCGCGCCGCGGGCGTACGCGGGGTCGTGCGCGGTGAGGCGCTCGGGCTCGGCG
>NZ_JZWV01001406.1 GCF_000966975.1 Streptomyces katrae
GCGGGGGAGGGAGCGGCCGGGGCCGCGGGAGCCGTGGTGGTGGAGGATCTGCGGGTCCTGCGGGGGGCGGAGGCGACGCGCCGCTGCGTAGCGGAACGGCCCAGTTGCAGTTCGTAGTTGCCAGTGCGGGGATTGAGAACCCACTGGTCGGCGGGGTCGATCTCGTCCGCCCGTCCACGGCTTTGCGCATCCACGGTTGCTCGAATCCTCCGTCGGTGCTTCGCGACGCGCCTCCCCCCAGGCACGCGGTCAACGATCCGGCTGCTGGTGCACGGCCTCTTCGCAGCCGGTGCACCGGATCGCTCACCTTATCCGGCCAGGTCAGCCGCAAACCATGCTGGTGACAAAATCCACTCCCCCTATAACGGGCCAAAGCGCTCATCCGGCTCGGTCAGGCGGGCAGCTTTTGGATTGCTTTACCGGCAGTCGGCCGTGGCTGCCGTGGTTCCTGTGAATGCGGGGGCGGGTGTGGCTGTCTGGGGGGTTCCGCTTCCCGTCGGCGACGGCCCGCCCGAACCGTCGTCCGACGGCTCCTCGGAGTCCTCCGCGGAGACACCGGGCGAGGGTCGTGCAGGCTCCGGATCCGGGCTCGGCGACACCTCGGGCACCGTCACCACCACCGGCCGGTCCGCCCGCAGCCGCTCGAACAGCCGGGCCGCGTCCGGCTGCACCAGCTCGTCCCGGTTGGGGTCGGCCGCGTACGGGCGACGCGGCACGGTCAGGAACTTGACCTGGTCGGCCGGTATGTCCCGTACGCCCCGTGCGAGTTCATACAGCCCCCGCAGCGACGCCAGCCCCGGGTCCGTGGTCACCGAAGAGGTCGCCGCGTCCAGCACCGGATACAGCTTCGCCGGGTTCAACAGCACCCCGTTGCTGCTCACCTTCTCCCACAGCGAGCCGAGGAACTGCTGCTGGCGCTCCATCCGTTCCGTGTCACTGCCGTTGCCCAGACTGTAGCGCGCCCGGACGAAACCCAGCGCCTGCTCCCCGCCCAGCACCTGCCGGCCCGCGGGCAGCCGCAGATGCGCCTCCGCGTCGTCCACCGGCCGCCGCAGGCAGACCTCCACCCCGCCGACCGCGTCCACCATCTTCTTGAACCCGCCGAAGTCCACCACCATGTGGTGGTCGACGCGGATCCCGGTCATCTTCTCGACCGTACGGATCGTGCACGCGGCCCCGCCCCACTGGAAGGCCCAATTGAACTGCGCGAACCGGTCCCCCGTCCGGGAGCCGTCCGCCCCCAGGCACTCCGGCACGTCCGTCATCAGGTCCCGGGGGATCGACACCGCCGTCGCGCTGCGCCGGTCCGCCGCCAGGTGCAGCAGGATCGTGGTGTCCGAACGCTGCGTGCCGCCGTCCTGCCCGTAGCCCGCGTTCTCCGGCCCCGCGCGCGAGTCCGAACCGATCAGCAGGATGTTCTGGGCTCCCGACGCGAAGTGCTCCGGCCGCTCGCGCTCGTACCGGCGCAGCTCGGACGCCGCGGAGGTGTCCTCCGTGATGTTCCCGTCGAGCTTGGCGTACAGCCACCAGCCCGCCGCGGCCCCCGCGAGGACCAGCAGCACGGCCCCGAGCCCGATCCAGCGCAGCAGCAGCCGCCGCCGGCGGCCGCGCCGGGGAGTTCCCGCGCCGGCGGCCGTTCCGGCGTCGTCCGGTATGCCCGCGCCGTCCCTCACTCGCGCACCGTCCCCTCGCCGTGCCGGCGCGGCTCCGCCGCACCGGACAGGGGCCGTACGGGTGAGCACGGCCTGCAGCGATACTCCCCCCGGGGAAGCCGGACGGCCTGGGGGCGGGGGCCTGTCTAGACCCGTACGGGTGACAAATCGCCCCGACCGCCCCTGCCGCCCCGGCCCGGCGGCCTACGCGGTGTGGGTGACGCGCTCGCTCTCCACCCGCTGCGCCAGCGCCTCCGGCGCCAGCCGGTCCAGGTTGCGGCACAGCACCACCGAGCCGCCCGCGGCCAGCGGCCCGTACAGCCCCGCCGACAGCCCCTCCCAGCCGTCGAAGCCCAGCCCCGACAGCACCCGGGCACCCGCACCGAGCCCCCGCTCGCCCGCGTCCTGCCGGGCCCGTTCGACCAGCTCCGCGTACGACAGCTCCTCGCCGCCGACCACCAGCCCCGGCCCGTCCGCGTCCACCGGAACGAACGGCGCGAACCGGTCACCCTGCCCCGGCACCTCCACCGCGTAGTCCGCGAACCCGGCCGGCGGCTGCGGGAACCGCCCGCCCAGCGGCCGCAGCGCCAGCGCGACCCGCTCACCGGAACAGGCACGGGCCTCCTCCAGCGTGTCCGGCCCGCTCACCACCAGGTCGGCGTCGGCGGGATCCCCGCCGATCTCCACGACCACCCCGACGGAGGCGCAGGCGAGCAGCCACACGGCGCTCTGCCAGTGCGCGGGCAGCAGCAGCGCCAGCCGGTCACCCGGCTCGGCACCCAGGTCGCCCTGGAGCAGATTGGCGGTCTTGGCCACCCAATTGGCGAAGGTCGCGACGGACAATTCGACCCGTTCGCCCGTGGCGTCGTCGTAGAAGGTGACGAGCGGACGGCCCGGATCGGCGGCGAGCGCGGATCGCAGCAGGTCGGCAGGGGTGCGGTCAATGGCGTTCACCCGCCCCAGCGTACGCGGGCACCTCCCCCGTACGGGGGGCGGCGGCTCGCCCGTCCAGGGGAAGCCCGCCCGGCGCGCCGTCGGACGGACCGTCAGTTCTCCGATGGCGCTTCGTGGTGGCCGCGCCCAGCATCGCTTGCATGCGCGGATTCCTTGCTTCCTCGATCGGTGTCGTGACGGCCGCCGCACTGGCGCTGCCGCTCGCGCTCTCCACTCCGGCCCTGGCCGAGGCGGTCCCCGTCACCCCGGGGTCCACCCAGTCACTGCCCCTCGTCCCCCTCGGCCCCTCCGCCACCGCCCGGATCCCCGGCGTCCCCGGCATGAGCGCCTCCCCGGACCTGGCCGACACCCGGGGCCTGGCCAAGACGTTCTCGCTCGTCGGCGTCGTCTGGGACGACGCGGCCGCCGAACTCGGCGGCCGCGTCCAGGTCCGCACCCGCTCCGTGACCACCGGCGCCTGGTCCGACTGGCAGGACGTGGACACCCACAACGGTGAACACGCCGCCGACCCCGACGCGGCCGAACGCGGCACCGGCCGCCTCCGCGGCGCCACCGCCCCCCTGTGGGTCGGCCCCTCCGACGGCGTGGAGGTCCGCGTCCAGGCGGACCACGCCCCCGCCCCCACCCGTGGGGCCGCCCGCCCCGGACGGCTCCCGTCGGGCCTGCGCATCGAACTCGTCGACCCGGGCTCGG
>NZ_JZWV01001407.1 GCF_000966975.1 Streptomyces katrae
GCAGCCGCCGGCCTCCCCGGACGACAAGAACGGCGCACCCCACTCGTCCGGCCCCGTCCTCCCCCCGGACGACGGCAAGCCCGACGCCCCCGCCGCCCTCCCCGCGATGTCCATGGAGGCGGCGGAGTCCTCCTCCGTCAACGTCCCGCACGCCCCGCTCGGCGCACTGGAGATCAGCGCCCTGAACAAGGCCGACTCCACCGCCGACGCGATTGCCGCCGACGGCGAACTCACCGCCGCCGCCCGCCCCTACAC
>NZ_JZWV01001408.1 GCF_000966975.1 Streptomyces katrae
CCGCCGCCCGCCCCTACATCGGCCCCCGCCCCCGCATCGTCACCCGGCGCGGCTGGGGGGCGGACGAGTCCCTGCGCGAGCCCGGCTTCGTCTACACCAGCACGGTCAAGGCCGCCTTCGTCCACCACACGGCCTCCGGCAACAACTACGACTGCAAGGACGCCCCGGCGGTGCTCCGCAGCCTGTACCGCTACCACGTGGCCAGCGAGGGCTGGCGGGACTTCGGCTACAACTTCGCCGTCGACAAGTGCGGGACGGTCTACGAGGGGCGGGCGGGCGGAGTCGCCAAGCCGGTGCTCGGCGCGCACACCATGGGGTTCAACGCGGACAGCATGGGCGTCGCGGTGATCGGCACCTACTCCTCCACGGCCCCGCCGAAGGCGGCGGTGGACGCGGTGGCCCGCCTCACCGCGTGGAAACTCGGCCTGTTCGGCGCGGACCCCCGGGCCAAGACCACCCTGAGGTCGGGCGGGGGCAACCTGTACAAGAAGGGCACCAACGTCAAGCTGAACGTCATCTCGGGCCACCGCGACGGCTTCGCCACGGAATGCCCGGGCCGCCTCCTCTACAACCAGCTCCCCCCGACCCGCACGGCCTCGGCCAAACTCCAGGGCCGCTAGCCCCAGCCGACGCGGGCCCCAACCCTCCGGGGCTACGGGCCCGCTGTGGACCCCGCAACCCGAGAGCCCGGGCCCGCCATCTCCCCCTCGAGGGGTGGGGGCCGGGCGGTGTCTGCCCACCCGCCTCCCTGGGTGCGGGTGGGTGGGCGGGGGCGGGATCCCGCCGGGCGGGGCCGGACAGCGGA
>NZ_JZWV01001409.1 GCF_000966975.1 Streptomyces katrae
CCCGCCTGGGAGATCATCCCCGGATGACCACAGAAACGATCACCGCAGCCGCCTCGGGCACCTGGACCCTGGGGGACATGACGGTCAACCGCCTCGGCTTCGGGGCGATGCGCGTACCGCAGGACGGCCCGGCCCTCCAGGCCGACTCCGTGCCCAGCGACCGCGCCCGTGCCATCGCCGTGCTGCGCCGCGCCGTCGAGCTCGGCGTGAACCACATCGACACCGCCGCCTTCTACTTCTCCCCGCTCCGCTCCGCCAACGAGCTGATCAAGAGCGCGCTCGGCGGCCCCTACCCCGACGACCTGGTCATCGCCACCAAGGTCGGCCCCCGCCGCGACGCGGCGGGGGAGTGGGCGGAGCACGCCCGCACCGCCCGCGAGCTGCGCGGCCAGGTCGAGGAGAACCTCCGCCAGCTCGGCCGCGACCACCTCGACCTGGTCAACCTGCGCGTCCTCGGCACCGACTCCGTCAGCGACCGCTTCGGCGCCCTCGCCGAACTCCGCGACGCCGGTCTCATCCGCCACCTCGGCGTCTCCAACGTCACCCCCGAGCAGCTCGCCCAGGCCCGGGCCATCGCACCGGTGGTCTGCGTGCAGAACATGTACGGCATCGGCGTCCGCCCCGAACAGGACGCTTTCGTACGCTTCTGCGGCGAACAGGGCATCGCCTTCGTGCCCTTCTACCGCCGCCGCCGGCCGCGAGGACGGCGCCTCCGGCTCCGAGAGCGGGGAACTGGAGGCCGTCGCCCGGGCCCACGGCGCGAGCACCGCACAGGTCCGCCTCGCCTGGACCCTCCACCGGGGACCCCACATGCTGGCCATACCCGGCACCGGCAACCCCGCCCACCTCGACGCCAACGTGGCCGCCGGCGCCCTGTGCCTCACCGAGGACGACCTGGCCCGTCTGGAAGCACTCCACCACACCGCGACCACCTGACCGGTCCGCCGGGGAGGGCGCACGTCCTCCCCGGCGGCGTCCGGCACAATCGGCGGATGAGCGATGAAGCCCCCCGCGACCGCGCCCCCGCCCCCGGACCCCACGACGACTTCGACCCCTACCTCTGGCTGGAGGACGTCAGCGGCGAGACCGCCCTCGCCTGGGTGCGGGAGCGCAACGCGGAGACCGTCGCCGCGCTGACCGCCGACCCCGGGTTCAAGGTCGTCGAGCGCGAGGTGCGGGAGGTCCTCGACGACGACGGCCGGATCCCCTACACCGTCCGGCGCGGCCCGCACCTCTACAACTTCTGGCAGGACGCCGACCGGCTGCGCGGCATCTGGCGCCGCACCACCCTGGAGGAGTACCGCACCGAGCAGCCGCGATGGGAGACCGTCCTCGACCTGGACGCGCTCGCCGCGGCCGAGGGCGAGCAGTGGGCCTGGGCCGGCAGCAGCGTCCTCGCCCCCGGCCACCGGCACGCCCTCGTCATGCTGTCGCGGGACGGCGCCGACGCCTGCGTGGTGCGCGAGTTCGACCTGGAGACGCTGGAATTCGTCGAGGACGGCTTCACCGTCGAGGAGGCCAAGACCCGCGTCGGCTGGATCGACCCCGACCACCTCTGGATCGGCACCGACTTCGGCCCCGGCACGATGTCCCCCTCCGGCTACCCCCTCCAGGTCCGCCGCTGGCGCCGCGGCACCCCCCTGCACGAGGCCGAAACGGTCTACGAGGGCCGGCCCACGGACCTCTCCGCCACCGGCTGGCGCGACCACACCCCCGGCTTCGAACGGGACTTCGTCGCCCGCGGCATCGACTTCTGGAACCAGGAGCTGTTCCTCCTGCCCGAGGACGGCGCCGGACCGCCGGAGAAGATCGACGTACCCGACGACGCGGTCACCGGCGTCCACCGCGAGTGGCTCGTCGTCAACCCCCGCTCGCCCTGGCTGGGACAGCCCGCCGGCAGCCTCCTCGCCTTCCGCTTCGACGCCTACCGGGCGGGGGACAGGAGCCCGCACGTCCTGTTCACCCCCGACGAGCGCACCGCCCTCGCCGGCTACAGCTGGACGCGCAACCACCTCGTCCTGCGCACCCGTGCCGACGTCTCCTCCCGCCTGGAGCTCCTCACCCCCGCCCCGGACGGCTGGACCCGAGCCCCCCTGGCCGGCGTACCGCCCCTGTCGACGGCGACCGTGACCTGCACCGACCCCGACGAGAGCGACGAGTACTTCCTCGACGTCACCGGCCACCTCCAGCCCTCCACCCTCTACCGGGGCGTGGCCGGGACCGACGGCCTGGAGGTGCTCAAGCAGGCCCCCGCCCTCTTCGACACCGCCGGGCTCACCGTCAGCCAGTACTTCGCCACCTCGCCCGACGGCACCCGCGTGCCCTACTTCGTCATCGGCCCCGAGGACCGCCCCGGCCCCGGACCGGCCCTGCTCTACGGGTACGGCGGCTTCGAGATCTCGATGGTCCCCTCCTACAGCGCCGTCACCGGCCGGGCCTGGCTCGCGCGCGGCGGGACCTACGCCGTCGCCTGCATCCGGGGCGGACGCGAGTACGGGCCCGCCTGGCACCAGGCCGCCCTCGGCGCGAACCGGGTCCGAGCCTACGAGGACTTCGCCGCCGTCGCCCGCGACCTCACCGCCCGCGGCATCACCACCCCCGCCCAGCTCGGCATCGAGGGCGGCAGCAACGGCGGCCTGCTGATGGGCGCCATGCTCACCCGTGAACCCGGGCTGTTCGGCGCGGTCGTCGCCCACGTCCCGCTGCTCGACATGCTCCGCTTCCACAAGCTCCTCGCCGGAGCCAGCTGGACCGCCGAGTACGGCGACCCCGACGACCCCGCCGACCGGCCCCACCTCGAAGCCATTTCCCCCTACCACCGGATCCGTGCCGACGGGCCCCCGTACCCGCCCCTGCTCCTGCTCACCTCCACCCGTGACGACCGCGTCCACCCCGGCCACGCCCGCAAGATGGCCGCCCGGCTGCGGGAACTCGGGCACCCCGTCCTCTTCCACGAACACCTCGGCGGCGGCCACTCCGGAGCCACCGACCACCAGCAGACCGCCTTCAACGAGGCCCTCGTGCACACCTTCCTCCGGGAGCGCCTGACCCCGCCGAGGTGACCTCCCGGCGCGCTGCCCGTCGGATCCCGACGGGAACCCCGCCGGACGGACCCCCCAAGGGGCCCCGTACCGGGGGCCGTCGCCGGCCGAGACCCTGGAGGCCATCGGCAGCGGCGACGACGAGACCACCACCTGCCGGGAACTCGCCGCGTTCGTCTGCCGCACCCTGGGCGACGCGGCGGCCGTCGACCTGACCGTCGAGGGCCGCACCCGGCGC
>NZ_JZWV01001410.1 GCF_000966975.1 Streptomyces katrae
GCCGGAGCCGGCAGCCCGGGCCGGGCCGGAGCGGGGGCCGGGCGTCGGCGTGGGTGGACGGGGAGGGTGGGTCAGGTCTGGGCGGTGGCCAGGGGGAGGGTGACCTCGAAGCGGCAGCCGCCGGGTACGTTGTGGACCCGGGCCCGCCCGGCGTGGGCCTCGACGATGCCCCGTACGATCGCCAGCCCGAGTCCGGCGCCGGCGGGCGGCGTACGGGCCGGGCTGCCGCGCCAGCCGGTGTCGAAGACCTTCGGCAGGTCCTCCTCCGGGATGCCGCCGCAGCCGTCGGTGACGGACAGCACGGCCGAGTCCTCGTGCCGGTCGACGCGTACGGCCACCGTGCCGTCGGCGGGGGTGTGGCGGATGGCGTTGACGAGGAGGTTGGCCAGGACCCGGGTCATCTCCTTGCCGTCCACCTCGACCGGGACAGGGGCGATGCCGTCGCCGCACAGCCGTACCCCGCGCTCGCGGGCGAGCGGGTCGGCGCCCAGCAGGGCGTCGGCCGCCAGGTCCTGGAGGGAGACGCGGCCCGGCGTCAGTTCGAGGGCCCCGGCCTGGATGCGGGAGAGCTCGAAGAGGTCGCCGACCATGGTGTCGAGCCGTCCGACCTCCGTGCGGATCTGCCGGTGGTAGCGGGCGGGGTCCTCGGCCACCCCGTCCTCCAGGGCCTCGGCCATGGCCCGCAGCCCGGCGAGCGGGGTGCGCAGGTCGTGGGAGATCCAGGCGACGAGCTCGCGGCGGGAGGACTCCAGGGCGCGCTCGCGTTCCCGTGAGGCCGCGAGCCTGGCGCTGGTGGCGGCCAGTTCACGGGTGACGGCGGCCAGTTCCGCCGTGGCCCGGGCCGGGGGCGCGGCGAAGCTGCCGCCCTCGCCGAAGTCGCGCGCCGCGCGGGCGAGGTCGCGGCCGCGCGCCACCACCCACCGTCCGAGCAGCACCGCGGTGGCCAGGGAGACCACGGCGGCCATGGCGGCCACGAGGGTGACCACGCTGAGGTCGTGCGGGGAGAGGAACATCGCCCAGGCGACGGCGAGGGTGCCGGCGAGCATGGCGGTGACGGCGACGGCCGCGACGACGGCCATGGACACGGCGACGGACCGGTGCCGCAGCAGCCGCAGCGCGACCGCGCCGAGCAGGCCGGCGCAGACCGCGCCGCCGAACGCGAACGCCGCGATCAGCAGGAGGTCCTTCACGGGGTGCCCTCCTCCCCGCCCGCCTCGAAGCGGTACCCCACGCCCCAGACCGTCCGGATGAGCCGGGGGGCCGCCGGGTCCTCCTCGATCTTGGCCCGCAGGCGGCGCACGTGGACGGTGACGGTGGACAGGTCCCCGAAGTCCCAGCCCCAGACGTCCCGCATCAGCTCCTCACGCCCGTGGGCCCGGCCGGGATGGGTGAGGAAGTGTGCGAGGAGGTCGAACTCCCGCAGGGTGAGCATGAGCTCCTGCCCGTTCCTGACGGCCCGCCGGGTCCGCGGGTCGAGCCGGATGCCCGCGCCCGTCAGCTGCCCCCCTCCGGCGGTCCGCGGCGCCGCGGACCGGCTGCGGCGCAGGACGGACTCGACGCGCAGGACCAGCTCGCGGGGGCTGAAGGGCTTGGTGACGTAGTCGTCCGCGCCGAGCTCCAGGCCGGCGATCCGGTCGTCCTCGTCACCGCGCGCCGTCAGCATGATCACCGGAACGGGACGCTCGGCGCGCAGCCGCCGGCACACCTCCAGCCCGTCGATGCCGGGCAGCATCAGGTCCAGGACGACCAGGTCCGGCTCGTGCCGGGCGGCGGAATCGAGGGCGGCGGGGCCGTCGGCGGCGTGGTGGACGCTGTGGCCGGCCCGGCGGAGGTAGCCGGTGACGACCTCGGCGACGGTGGGGTCGTCGTCGACGACGAGGACCCGGGCGGGCGGGGCGGGCGTGGCGGGCGGGGGCGTGCTCGTGGCCGTGCTCATGACGGCAAGCCTCCCACCGCCGGGGCGTCCCCGTCCCGGGCGGGTCGGCCTCGAACGGCCGACGTCCGCGTTTCGTAAGGACTCGATGTCCGTTATGTCCCCGGAAAATTCCTACGGTGGCAGTCGTGACCGAAAACTCCGTGGACGTCGTCCTGCCCTGTCTGAACGAGGCCGAGGCCCTGCCCTGGGTACTCGCCCGCATCCCCGCCGGCTGGCGGGCCCTGGTCGTGGACAACGGGTCCACCGACGGCTCCGCCGACATCGCCCGCGCCCTGGGTGCCACCGTCGTACCGGAGTCCCGGCGCGGCTTCGGGGCCGCCTGCCACGCCGGACTCCTGGCCGCCGAGGCCGAGTACGTCTGCTTCTGCGACTGCGACGCCTCCCTCGACCCCGGCCTGCTGAGCGGATTCGTCCGGGCGGTGGCCGCGGGCGAGACGGACCTGGTGCTCGGCCGGCGCCGCCCCCGGGGCCGGGGCGCCTGGCCCGCGCACGCCCGGGCGGGGAACCTGGCGCTCTCCCGGATGCTGCGCCGCCGCACCGGTCTGCGCCTGCACGACCTGGGCCCGCTGCGGGCGATGCGGCGGGAGGCGCTGCTGGGGCTGCACCTGACCGACCGGCGCTCCGGCTACCCGCTGCAGATGGTCGTACGGGCGGCGGACGCGGGCTGGCGGGTGCGCGAGGAGGACGTGCCGTACCTGCCGCGCAGCGGCAAGTCCAAGGTCACCGGCACGTGGCGGGGCACCTGGAACGCGGTCCGTGACATGCGCGCGGTGCTCGCGGAGCCCCCGTACGTCCCCGCCGCCCCCGGCCGTGCCGGGCGGGCCGGGGGCGCCCGGTGACCAGCCTGCTCGTGATCGCCAAAGCGCCCGTGCCCGGCCGGGTCAAGACCCGGCTCACCCCGCCTTTCACCCCCGGGCAGGCGGCGGCCCTGGCCGAGGCCGCGCTCGCCGACACCCTGGCGGCCGTCCTGGCCACCCCGGCCGACCGGCACGTCCTCGTGCTGGACGGCGCCCCGGGCCCGTGGCTGCCACCCGGCTTCGAGGTCGTGCCGCAGCGCGGCCGGGGCCTGGACGAACGGCTCGCGGCCGCGTTCGCCGACTGCGCCGGGCCGGCGCTCCTGATCGGCATGGACACCCCGCAGGTCACCCCCGGGCTCCTCGCGCCCGCGCTGGTCTTCGACACCTGCGACGCCTGGTTCGGCCCGGCCGCCGACGGCGGGTTCTGGGCCCTGGGCCTGGCGGCGGCCGACCCGGCACTGCTGCTCGGCGTACCCATGTCCGTACCCGAGACGGGAGCCGTGCAG
>NZ_JZWV01000194.1 GCF_000966975.1 Streptomyces katrae
GCCTACGCCCCCGCCCCCAGACGCACCGCCGCCAGGACCGGGAGGTGGTCCGTTGCCGTGCGGAGGTCGGTGGTGGGGAGGCCCGTGGGGACGCCGCAGGCCAGGACTTCGACGCTCGGGGAGGCGAACAACGCGTCGATGCGGAGGGAGGCGAACACCGCGTCGATGCGGCGGGACGGGGCCGCCGAGGGGAAGGTGTCCGCGCCGCCCCACGGGGCGGTCGTCCAGCAGTCCTGGAGGGTGTCCGACAGGCGGGTGAAGGCGGGGCCGCCCGGGGCTTCGTTGACGTCGGCGGCGGCGATCACGTGCGGGGCGTCCAGGGCTGCGGCCCGTTCCAGGAGGAGCTCGGCCTGAGCGGCGCGTTCGGTCGCGTCCAGGGAGAGGTGGGCGCTGACGACCCCCACCCTCGCCGCCCCGAAGCGGACCACCGCCGTGGCGAAGCCGCGCCGGTGGAGTCCGGGGGTGAGCGGGAGCAGGACGTCCTCCGTGCGCTCCACGAACGCCCGGAGCGAGCACAGCAGCAGCGGCCCCGCCGCCGTGGCCCCGCCGCCCAGGACCACCAGGTCGGTCTTGGCGGCCAGCCGGGCGGCGTGCTTGCGCCAGCGGAAGAAGCGCGGCGCCTCCTGGATGAGGACCAGGTCCGGCGCGCAGGCCCGGATCACCCGGGCCAGCGCCTCCTCGTCGTCGCGCATCGAGCGGACGTTGTAGCCGAGGACCCGGATCACGGCGGAACCGTCCGGTTCCGTCCGGGACCGGGGCAGTGCGTCGGGCACCGCGTCGGCGTCGGGCAGTGGCTGGGGCGGGGGCAACGTGTCAGGCACCATGCCCGCAAGATACGCAGCCGCCCGCCGCTCCCACAGGGGGCGCGGCGGGCGGCTCCAGAGCTCTCCGAGCGGGGCTCGGCCCCCGCTGGTCGCGGTGGGCTCAGCCCTGGCGGGCCAGGTCGGCCGCGCCCACCAGGCCGGCCTTTCCGCCGAGCTGCGCGGCGAGGACCTGCGCGTGCGGCCGCCAGGCGCCGCCGATCAGCCAGCGCTTGAAGGACTTGCGGATGGGGTCGAGGACGAGGTCGCCCTCGTCGGAGACCCCGCCGCCGACGATGAACGCCGACGGGTCGAAGAGGGAAGCCAGGTCGGCGAGGCCCGCGCCGGCCCAGCGGGCCAGCTCGCGGAAGGAGTCGACGGCCACCGGGTCGCCCTGGCGGGCGGCCTGGCTGATGTGCTTGCCCTCGATGCCCTCGGGGGTGCCGTCGCCCAGGCCCAGCAGGACCGTCGCGTTCTCGGGGGTGGCGTTGGCGCGCTGCTTGGCGTAGCGGACGAGCGCGCGGCCGGAGGCGTACTGCTCCCAGCAGCCCTGGCTGCCGCAGCCGCACAGCAGGCCGTCGGGGACGACCCGGATGTGCCCGAACTCGGCGGCGACGCCGAAGCGGCCGCGGCGCAGCTTGTTGCCCATGATGATGCCGCCGCCCAGGCCCGTGCCGAGCGTGATGCAGATGACGTCCTCGTGGCCCTGGCCGGCGCCGAAGCGGTACTCGCCCCAGGCGGCGCAGTTCGCGTCGTTCTCGACGACGACCGGGAGGCCGATGCGCTGTTCGACCTTGTCCTTGAGCGGCTCGTGCCGCCAGTTGATGTTGGGTGCGAACAGGACGGTCGCCCGCTTGTCGTCCACGTAGCCGGCGGCGCCGATGCCGACGGCTTCGATGGTGTGGTTGCTGCTGACCTCGGACACGGCGGCGCAGATCGCCTCCGTCACGCCGTCCGCGGTCGGCGGGGTGGGCACCTTGTACGTCTCAAGGATGGTGCCCTCTTCGTCGACCACGCCGGCCGCGATCTTCGTGCCGCCGATGTCGACGCCGATGGTGAGTCCCATTAGTCCCTCGGTTTTCCGGTCAAGCCCCGCCACGGCCAACCGTACCCGAGCCGGGCGGAGTCTCAGTCGAGATCGATCCGCTGGGCCGGGCCCTCGTCGGGTCCGCCGTCGTCGGCGCCGGTGCCGGTGTGCTTGCGGGGGGCCGGGGGTTCGTCCCGGACCCAGCGGCGTTCATGGCTTTCCACGGCCGAGCGGTAGGCGGCGAGCAGTTCCGATCCGGCGGCCGCGAGGTGGCCGAAGACCTCCGGGTTGCGTTCGATGACGGGCTTGGCGGCGGTCTTGGCCTGGTTGACGAACTGGCGTACGGCGCGCTGGGCGGCCGCGGCGAGCTCCGGGTTGTTGAGGGCGGAGACCTTGTCGGCGACGGCGCCGATGAGCTTGAACAGTTCCTCGGCGGCGGTGCCGGTGGCTCCCGCGCCCGCCCCCGCGCCCGCGGCCCGCTCGCGCTCCGCCCGGCGGCGCTCCTGTTCGGCGGCGAGGTCCTCGGCGCAGGCCTTCGCCCAGGCGTCGTCGTCGGTGGGGCGGTCGGTGGCCTCGCTCATGGCGGACTCTCCTGCGGGGCGGCTGCGGTAGGGGCTACCTCCGACGTTACCCGAACGGGGGTACGCCGTTCCGGACGTGTTTCAGCGCGCCCGGGGCCACAGCTGCGGGTCGGGGGTGAAGCGGATGCGGAGCACCCCGTCGGTGAGGGCGGCGCCGGAGACGGTGCAGCGGCGCAGGGCGGAGGGGAGGGAAACGGTCCTGCGGTAGGGGCCGACCGCGAGGTGCAGTTCGTCGCCGCGCCGGATCAGGTCGAGCTCGCTCTTGCGGGCGCGGGGCAGGGGGACCGCCCAGACGAGCACTCCGTCCTCGGCGAGCCGGTCCTCGACGGCCCAGCCGGGGCGGGCCGCGGGGGCGGCCGGGGCGGGCTGCGGGGGCGGCCGGGGCGGGGCGGGGGGCGAGGCCGTCGGCGTGGGCGAGCTCGTCGGGGCGCTCGGGGTCCCGGCCGAGGTGCGCGAGGGGGACCACGGGGGTCTCCCTCTCCCATTCCGCCAGGTACTTCCGCTGCTGGGCGGCGAGCCCGGCCGTCCAGGAGTCGGCGGAGTCCCTCGGGACGAGCCGGTTGGCCACCAGGTCGTGGACGGGCAGCTCGTACAGGGCGAGGCCGAGCGTCCCGGCGCGCAGGGCGGCGTCGGCGGCGGGGCCGGGTTCGGCGACGAGGCGGACCCGGGTGGTGGGGGCCTCGAGTACGGGGCGCAGGGCGCGGGCCGCCTGGCGCTCCGCGGGCAGCAGGCGGGCCAGGTAGCGGCGCAGCTGGGCGGGGAGGGCGAGGGTGGTCAGGGCCTGGTGCAGCGGGGGCATGTCCACGACGACGAGGTCGGTGGCGGGGCTGGCTGCGGCCCTGCGCAGGCCGCGGAGCAGGGCGAACTGTTCGGCGCCGGGGAGCTCGGTGAGTTCCTCGGCGCCGAGGGGGCTGCCGCCGAGCATGCCGAGGAGGGTGGCGCCGCGTTCCTGGAGGGCGGCGAGCTCGGTGCGGAACTCCTCGCCGGAGTCGATGCGGGCGAGGCGGAGGCCGTCGGGGGCGGGGGCGTCGCCCGCCGGCCAGGGGTCGTCGGCGCACAGCAGGAGCACGCGCTGCCCGGCGCGGGCCGCGGCGAGCGCGGTGGCGGCGGCGACGGTGGTGCGGCCTGCGCCTCCGGGGCCGGTGACGAGCAGGGTGTGCGGCATGCGGTGCTCCGGGTCGTAGATCATCCTCCGCCGCACGCTACGCCGTCCGCCGCCACGACCGCCCCGGGGGTCCCGGCGCCGCCGCGCGGGCTGGAATTTCGCTGAATCCAGCCCTCGCCGGCGGGGCTGTTCACAGCCCCGCCTGGGGCCCCCAGGAGGCCCCGCGGAGGGGCAGGGTCAGGCGGCCGACTCCACGCGCTTCTTCAGGCCCGCCAGCGCGCGGTCGATGATGACCTTCTCCGCCTTGCGCTTGATCATGCCGAGCATCGGGATCTTGACGTCGACGGTCAGCTGGTAGGTGACCTCCGTGCGCCGCCCCCCGTCCAGCGGGGCGAGCCGGTAGGAGCCGTCCAGCTGGCGCAGCATCTGGGACTTGTGGAGGGTCCAGCTGACCTCGTCCTGGCCCTTCCAGCTGTAGGACAGGGTGTGGTCGTCCTTGATCGCGCCCGCGTCCAGCAGCAGCCGTACCTTCTCGGCGCGGCCTTCGGCGTCGGTGGACAGCACCTCGGCCTCCTTCACCTCACCGGTCCACTCCGGGTAGCGGGCGAAGTCGGCGATCACGGCCATGACCTCGGCCGGCGAGGCGTCGATCGTGATGCTCGAGCTGGTGTGTTCCGCCATCGCGGTCGCTCCTCCGGGGGAGATTGTTCGGCAAGTGTGCAGGGGCCTCCGGCCGCCGCGTGAAGGCTACCGCGCGTACCGGTGCCGCAACTGCGGGACCCCGGCACGTGGCGGCGCGATCACCATTCCAGGGCCCACGGCCTTCCCGTCGCCGCGAAGTGGCCCACGTTCACGCACTCCGTGCCCCCGATCCGCATGCGCCGCGCCAGCGGCTGGTGCACGTGGCCGAAGAGGGCGTAGCGCGGCCGGGTGCGGCGGATGGCGGCGAGGAGGGCGGCGCTGCCGCGTTCGAAGCGGCGGGCGACCGTGTCGTAGCAGAGTTCGGGGACCTCCGGCGGGATGTGGGAGCACAGGACGTCGACCTCGCCGAGCGCTTCGACCTTCGCCGCGTACTCGTCCTCGTCCACCTCGTAGGGGGTGCGCATGGGTGAGGGCAGGCCGCCGCCGACGAAGCCGAAGACGCGGCCGCCGATCTCCACGCGCTGTCCGTCGAGGACGGTGGTGCCGGGGCCGGCGTACTCGGGCCAGAGGGCGGGGATGTCGACGTTGCCGTAGGTGGCGTACGTAGGGCTGGGGAAGGCGGCGAACATCTGGGCGTACTGGCGGCGTACCGCTTCCTCGATCATCCGCTCGCGGTCCAGCCCGTCCCAGAGCCGGCGGCCGAATTCGCGTGCTTCGGTGAAGCGGCGCGCGGTGCGGAGTTCGACGATCCGGTGGGCGTTCTCCACGCCGAAGAGGTCGGGGAAGATCCCGCGCGAGTGGTCGGCGTAGTCCAGGAAGAGGACCAGGTCACCGAGGCAGACGAGGGCGTCGGCGCCGTCGCCGGCCCGGGCGAGGGCGTCGGTGTTGCCGTGGACGTCGCTGACGACGTGGACTCGTGTACGCCTCTTGCTGGCACTCATGCCCGCCACCCTAGGGCGGCCCGTGCCCGGCGGGTAGAGGCGGGCTCGCAGGCGGCCGGACCTGCGGTTACTTCCGAGTCTCGGAGGCGGTCGACTACTGTCGGCAGCACTGTGGCGACGTTTGCGATGCACGGCGAAGTCCAGAATGTGACGCACGGAACATCTGGCCGGTTCCCTCTATCGGGAACCCACTACCGGTGGGTAACGTCCGGTCGGTCCACACGGTGGCGATGGCGCCCAGAGGAGCAGCAGTCTTGCGCGAGTTCAGCCTTCCGGCCCTGTACGAGGTCCCGTCGGACGGGAACCTGACGGATCTCATCCGCCGCAACGCCGCCCAGCACCCAGACACCGCCGTCATGAGCCGCAAGGCCGGCGGCCGCTGGCAGGACGTGACCGCGACGGAGTTCCTCGCCGAGGTCCGTGCCGCCGCCAAGGGCCTGATCGCCTCCGGCATCCGGCCCGGCGACCGGGTGGCCCTGATCTCGCGCACCCGCTACGAGTGGGTCCTGTTCGACTTCGCGATCTGGAGCGCCGGCGCCGTCACCGTCCCGGTGTACGAGACCAGCTCCCCGGAGCAGATCCAGTGGATCCTCGGGGACTCCGGCGCCGTCGCGGCCATCGTGGAGAGCCCGGGGCACAGCGCGAGCGTGGCGGCCCTGCGCGACCGGCTGCCGGAGCTGCGCGAGGTCTGGGAGATCGAGCAGGACGCCTTCGGCGCGCTGAAGGCCGCCGGGGCCGAGGTCCCGGACGCGGACGTGGACGCCCGCAGCTCCCTCGCGAACGCCGACGACCCGGCCACCATCGTCTACACCTCGGGCACCACCGGCCGCCCGAAGGGCTGCGTGCTGACCCACCGCAACTTCTTCGCCGAGTGCGGCAACGTCGTGGAGCGGCTGAAGCCGCTGTTCCGGACGGGCGAGTGCTCGGTGCTGCTGTTCCTCCCGGCCGCGCACGTCTTCGGGCGCCTGGTGGAGGTCGCGGCGGTCCTGGCGCCGATCCGGCTGGGCTGCGTGCCGGACATCAAGAACCTCACCGACGAGCTGCAGTCCTTCCGGCCCACGCTGATCCTCGGCGTGCCGCGCGTCTTCGAGAAGGTCTACAACTCGGCGCGCGCGAAGGCGCAGGCCGACGGCAAGGGCAGGATCTTCGACGCGGCCGCCGAGACGGCGATCGCGTACAGCCGGGCCCTGGACCTGCCCTCGGGCCCGTCCTTCGGCCTGAAGCTCAAGCACAAGATCTTCTCCAAGCTGGTCTACAGCAAGCTGCACGCCGTCCTCGGCGGGCGCGGCGAGTACGCGATCTCCGGCGGCGCCCCGCTGGGCGAGCGCCTCGGCCACTTCTTCCGCGGCATCGGCTTCACGGTCCTGGAGGGCTACGGCCTGACGGAGACCTGCGCGGCCACGGCGTTCCTCCCCTGGGACAAGCAGAAGATCGGCACGGTCGGCCAGCCGCTGCCGGGCTCGGTGCTGCGCATCGCCGACGACGGCGAGGTGCTGGTGCACGGCGAGCACGTGTTCAAGGAGTACTGGAAGAACGAGGCGGCCACCGCCGAGGCGATGTCCGACGGCTGGTTCCACACCGGTGACGTCGGCACCCTCGACGAGGACGGCTACCTGAAGATCACCGGCCGGAAGAAGGAGCTGATCGTCACGGCGGGCGGCAAGAACGTCGCCCCCGCCGTGATCGAGGACCGGATCCGGGCCCACGCGCTGGTCGCCGAGTGCATGGTGGTCGGCGACGGCAAGCCGTTCGTGGCGGCGCTGGTCACCATCGACGAGGAGTTCCTCGGCCGGTGGGCCGCGGAGAACGGCAAGCCGGCCGGGTCGACGGCGGCGGACCTGCGGGAGGACGCGGACCTGATGGCCGCCGTCCAGAAGGCCGTGGACGACGGCAACGCGGCGGTCTCCAAGGCGGAGTCGGTGCGGAAGTTCCGCATCCTGCCGTCGCAGTTCACGGAGGAGTCGGGCCACATCACGCCGTCGCTGAAGCTCAAGCGCAATGTGGTGGCGAAGGACTTCGCGGACGAGATCGAGGCCCTGTACCGCTCCTGACGCGGTACTCCCGCTAGCGCGGGTCCTCGGCCAGGATCCGCTCCATGTTCCGCTCGGCGAGGGCCGTGATCGTCAGGAACGGGTTCACGCCGAGCGAGCCCGGGACGAGCGAGCCGTCGGTGACGTAGAGCCCCCGGTACCCCTTGACCCGCCCGTACCCGTCCGTGGCCTCGCCGAGGACGCAGCCGCCGAGCGGGTGGTAGGTGAAGGTGTCGGCGAAGGCCTTGTTCTCGCCGAACAGGTCGTAGCGGTACATGGTGACGTTCCTGAGGTTGATGCGGTCGAACAGGTTCTTGGCCGCCGCCACCGACGGGGCGTTCTGGTCCCGGGTCCACCGCAGCCGCGCCGAGTCGGTGGCGGCGTCGTAGGTGAAGTGGCCGCGTTCCGGGTTCTTGGTGATGGCCAGGTACATCGAGATCCAGTGCTCGATGCCCATGGGGAGCGGGGCGATCTCCGCGAAGACCGGGTTCGCCGCGTTGTCCCAGTCGTCGATGCCGAGGGCGGGCATGGTGGCCTGGTTGGCGCCGACCGTGTCCCAGAGGTGGTTGGCGCGGGCGGTCATGACGTTGCCGTTGGTGCCCCAGCCCTGCCCGACGCGGTCGCTGAGCGCGGGCAGGGTGCCGGTCTCGCGGGCGCGCAGCAGGATCTCGGTGGTGCCGAGGCTGCCGGCGCCGAGGAAGAGCCGGTCGCAGCCGAGTTCGCGGACCTGGGTGACCTTGCCGGTGATGTCGCTGGTCCGGACGGTGAGGACGTATCCCCCGGCCGGGTCCTGGCGTACGGCGACCACGCGCTGCATGGTCTCGATGGTGACGTTGCCGGTGCCGAGGGCGGCCGCGAGGTAGGTCTTGTCGACGCTCTGCTTGCCGTGGTTGTTGCCGTAGATGACCTCACCGGCGAGCGCGGACCTGGTGGCCGTGCCGGCGGCCTCGCGCCGCATGTACCCGAAGTCGTAGACGTTGGGCACGAAGGTGGTGCGGAGGCCGGTGTTCTGGGCGTGCTTGCGGGACACCCGGGCGAAGCGGTACCACTCCGTGGACTCGAACCAGTCGGGGTCGACGGTGTTGACGCCGAGCATGGCGCGGGCCCGGGGGTAGTAGGTGCCGTACATCTCCTCGGCGTCGACCTGGGGCAGCACCTCGGCGAAGTAGGAGCGGCGGGGCGTGGGCGCCATGCCGCC
>NZ_JZWV01000195.1 GCF_000966975.1 Streptomyces katrae
AGTTCACGCGGTCGAGGACGCCGGGGTAGGGGCTGATGTCGCGGTTGACGACGTCCAGCCAGAGGAAGGTGGCGAGGGGGGCCTCGGTGCGGGTGCGGTACCACATGGAGCGCTGGTCGGGGGCGCTGGTGGACGGGAAGACCTTCCCGTCGGGCCCGGGGGTGTCCCAGAGCCGTCCCATCTCGAGGACGACGGTACGGACGCCGGCCTGACCGAGTCTGAGCGCGGCGACGGCGGCGGTGGCGGTGGTGAGGCCGATGCGGGTGAGGCCGAGGGCGGCGGCGGTCCGGAGGGCGGCGAGGCCGAGTTGACGGCGCGTCAGGTTGGGGTTCATGGGCGCATGATGAGCGGATTCCGCTGAAGCGGCCAGAAGGCGGAGTGTCATGTTTCCGAGTGACAGTCGGCCGTGGCTTCGGCGGCGCGGGGCGAGGTCCCCTGCCCTCCCCCAGACTCCGTCCGCGGGCTGGAATTTCGCTGCACCCCCGGACGGAGTCCGGGGGTGCCCCAGGCGGGGGTCCGGGGGCGGAGCCCCCGGGGAACGGGCGAAGGGCGGGGCGGGGAGATGTCCCCCGCCCCGCCCCCTGGCGGGCCGGCTACTTCGCCGACGCCCGCTTCGACGCACGCGCCGGCTTGGCGGCCGGCTTTTCCGCCGGAGCCTCCGCC
>NZ_JZWV01000196.1 GCF_000966975.1 Streptomyces katrae
GACGGCTCCGCGCAGCGGGACCCCGGTGCCGCCGCGGCTACAGCAGGTCGCGGAGGCGGTCGGCCAGGAGGTCCCAGCGCCACTTCTGCTCGACCCAGGCGCGGCCGGCCGCGCCCATGCGGGCGCGGAGGGCCGGATCCTGGAGGAGGGGGACGATGCGGTCCGCGGCGGCGGCCGGGTCGCCGCCGCGGACCACCCACCCCGTCTCACCGGGCAGCACCGCGTCCGGCGCCCCGCCCGAGTCCCCCGCGACCACCGGGAGCCCGGTCGCCGAGGCCTCCAGGTAGACGATGCCGAGGCCCTCCACGTCCAGCCCGCCCCGCCGGGTCCGGCAGGGCATGGCGAAGACGTCTCCCGCCCCGTAGTGGGCCGGCAGCTCCGACCAGGGGACGGCGCCGGTGAAGACCACCGAGTCCGCGACCCCCTTCGTGCCCGCCAGCGTCCGCAGCTGCGCCTCGTACGGGCCGCCGCCGACGATCAGCAGCACGGCGTCCGGGACCTCCGCCAGGATCCTCGGCATCGCCTCGATCAGGGTGTCCTGCCCCTTGCGCGGCACCAGCCGCGAGACGCAGACGACCACCGGCCGGTCACTGAGCCCGAGCCGGGCGCGGACCTCGTCGCCGCCCGAGCCGGGGTGGAAGGTCTTCTCGTCCACGCCGGGCGGGAGTTGGACCATCCTCGCCGCCGCGGACGCCGACACCGCCGAGGCGATCCGCGAGCGGGTGTACTCCCCCAGGTAGGTGAGGGTGTCCGTGCCCTCGCCGATCCGCCGCAGCAGCTGCCGCGCGGCCGGCAGCTGCGCCCAGCCCGCCTCGTGCCCGTGGGTGGTGGCGACCAGCCGCCGCGCGCCGGCCCTGCGCAGTGCCGGGCCCATCAGGCCCAGCGGGGCGGCCGCTCCGAACCAGACCGACTCGCAGCCGTGTTCGCGCAGCAGGGACACCGCCCGGCAGGGACACCGCCCGCCGGGTGACGCGCGGGGTGGGCAGCAGCATCGTGGTGCGGTCGCGCACGACGGTGAAGGGCTGCTCGGCGTCGAAGGCGGCGGTGGCCTCGCGGCCCTCCGCGCCGTGCTTCCAGGTGGAGGCGTAGACGACGACCCGTTCCGGGTCGAGCCGCAGCGCCATGTTGTGCAGGAAGGCCTGGATGCCGCCCGGGCGCGGCGGGAAGTCGTTGGTCACGATCAGCGTCTTGTGCATCCCGGCCAACGTACCCGACCGCTAGCGGAGGTCCTCGCGCAGCGTCTGCTGCCAGGCCTTCGTCAGGCCGGGCAGGTCGGTGCCCAGGGCCTGGTCGAGGGCGGCCGGCAGGGGTTCGCGGCCCGCGAGCTCGTATAGGCGGACCAGGGCCGCGTCCCCCCAGCGCGCGGCGACGAGCCGGCAGGCGAGCCAGGCGCCCTCGTAGGCGCGGGCCATGGCCTCCTGGTCGCCCCCGAAGGCGAAGGCCTCGTCGGCGGGGAGGGCGGGCGGCAGGTCGCCGAGCCGGACGGCCCGGGCGAGGGTGGGAGCGGCCTCGGCCGGGGCCGGCGCGCTGTCGCGGTACGCGGCCCAGTCCGCGAAGCCCTCGGAGAGCCACTGCGGGGTCCGGGCGGAGGTGGCGGCGCGGGTCGCGACGTGGGTGGTCTCGTGGGTGAGGACGATCTGCCGGCCGGCCTGTGAGAGCTCCGCGTAGCCGGCGGGGTTGACCACGACCCGGTCCGCGGGGGCGGGCCCGCGGCCGGTGGCGCCCGTGGTGACGGCCCCCATGCCCCGGTAGGTGTCGGCGGGCCGGCCCAGCAGTGCCGCCATCGCGTCCAGGGAGGCGGGGACCAGTACCACCACCCGCCGCGCCCACGGGCCCGGCCAGGCGGCGCTCACCGCGGGGACCGCCCGGTCGGCCTCGGCGGCGATCTCCGACAGGGTCTGCGGGCTCTGGCGGACGCCGAGGACGAGGGAGTGCGCGCCCCGGACGACGGCGACGGGATCCGGCTGGTCCCAGAGCTGTTCCGGGGCCCCCGGGGAGGGCCGTTCGTCGGTGACCCGCCAGGCCGTACGGCTGCCGTCGCGGGTCAGCACCAGCTCACGGGCGGACCCGGCGGGGGCGGTGTCGTAGCCGGCGAGCCGGTAGCGCAGCTCGGCGTGCGCGTAGGCGCGGGCGCCCTCCTGGCGGACCGAGGTGACCTCGTAGGACCAGCCCTCCAGGGGGATCCCGGAGAGCCGCTGCGGCGGGGCCGCCGCCCAGTCGGCGACGGCCCGCCGTACCTGGGCGTCGACGGGCGGGGCGGGCGCCGAGCACCCGGCCAGGGGCGCGAGCGCGCACAGGGCCGCCGCGAGCAGGCGTACGAGGGTGCGGCGGACGGGATCCATCCGCCGATCGTACGCAGGGCGGGGGTCAGGGCCGGGTGACCGAGGACACCGGCATCATCCCGACGGGGTCGTAGCGGACCCGGGCGCCGGGGTAGGGGGCGTGGATGACCTGCCCGTTGCCGACGTACATGGCGACGTGGCTGGCGTCCGAGCGGTAGGTGACCAGGTCGCCCGGCTGGGCCTGCGAGAGCGGCACCCGCCGGCCCGCGTACCGCTGTGCCTGCGAGGTGCGCGGCAGGGAGACGCCCGCCTGCCGGTACGACCAGACCATCAGCCCGGAGCAGTCGAAGCCGGAGGGTCCGGTGGAGCCCCACACGTACGGCTTGCCGACGGCGGCCCGGGCGGCCATCACGGCGGTCATGGCCCGGCCCGAGGCGTGGCCGCCGCCCGGGGGCAGGTCGGGGAGGTCCGGCAGGGCGTCGGCGCGGCCGCCGGAGCGGGAGGCCCGCTCGAAGTCGGCGCGTTCCTCGGAGGGCATGGCTTCGAGGAGCCTGCGGGCGTCGGCGAGCTTCGCGGTGACGGCGCGCTTCTGGGTGGCCACCTCGGTGCGCAGGGCCTCCAGTTCGGCGAGTTTGCGGGAGGCTTCCTGCCGCTGCCGGCCGATGCGGCGCTGTTCCTCGCGGAGTTCGGCGAGCTGCTCGGTCTGGCGGCCGCTGAGCCGGTCGAGGACGGCGGCCTTGTCGAGGTAGGCGCCGGGGTCCTCGGAGAGCATCAGCTCGACGGTGGGGTCGAGGCCGCCGGAGCGGTACTGGGCGCCGGCGAAGGTGCCGAGGACCCCGCGCATGGTGTTGACGCGGTCCTGGGCGCGGGCGACGGCGTCCTGGGCGCGGCTGATCTCGGCGCGCAGCGCGTCGGCCTTCTCGCCCGCCCGGTTGAACTTCTCGGTGGCCTGCTCGGCTTCTTCGAAGAGCCGGTCGACCTGGGCGCGGGAGCTCGTGGCGGGGTCCTGCGGGAGGTTGGGCGCGGCTCCGGCGGGGGCGCCGGTCATGGCCACGGCGGCGGTGGCCGCGGCGGCGGTCAGGACGGTGAGCTTGGCGTTCCGGTCGAGGCCGCCGCTGCCGGGCCGGCGATGGGATCCCACGTGGCACCGCTCCCTTCCGCTGTGCGGGCCCGGGTCCGCCCCCCGTGGACGGCCGTGTGCCGGGTTCCGCGCTGGCAGACAGTAGCCGCGCGGCCACGCACCAGCCAACGGCCGTCGGAGGGGCCGTACGACGACGCCCCGCCTCTGACACAGGTCAGGGGCGGGGCGTGAGGTCAGGGCGGGTCCGCGCAATTCGCCCGGATGGGCGGTGTGCGGCGCGTCCTGCCGGGAGCGGAAGGGTCAGCCGACGCGGACGCCGAACTGGAAGGGCATGTTGCTCATGGCTTCGTAGCGCACGCCGCCGGTCGGGTTGGAGGCGTGGAAGACCTGGCCGTTGCCGGCGTAGAGCCCGACGTGGTGCAGGTCGCTGTAGAAGAAGACCAGGTCGCCGGGCTGGAGTTCGCTGCGGCCGATGCGGGTGCCGTCGTTGACCTGGGTGTAGGTGGTGCGGCTGATGCTGACGCCGGCCTGGGCGTAGGCCCACTGGGTCAGGCCGGAGCAGTCCCAGGAGTTGGGACCCGTGTCGCCCATGTGGTAGGCGTCGCCCTCCTGGGTGATGGCGGCGGCGAGGGCGGCCCCGGCCCGGCCCGATCCCTTGGCGGCGCCGGGCTTGGCGCCGGTGCCGCCTCCGGCGGCCTTCGCGGCGGCCGCGCCGTCCTTGGCCGCGTCGTTCTTGAGCTCGCCGCGCTGTTCGGCGGTGAGGGTGTTGAGGAGGGCCTGGGCCTCGGCGAGCTTGCTCTGGGCGGTCGCCTTCTTCTCGGCCAGTTCCTTGCGCACGGCGTCCAGGTCGGTGAGCTTGGCGGTGGCTTCCGCGCGCTGCTGCGCGAGTTCCCGCTGCTTGGCCTGGATCCTGGCTATCGCCTCGACCTGCCGGCCGCTCAGCTGCTGGAGGGTGGAGGCGTTGTCGAGGTACTTCTGCGGGTCGCCGGAGAGGAGCAGTTCCACGGACGGGTCGATGCCGCCGCCGCGGTACTGGGCCGTGGCGAGGGAACCGAGCGTGTTGCGCAGGTCGTTGAGGTCGGCCTGGCCGCGGGCCACCTGGTCCTGGAGGTAGCCGATCTCCTTCTCCAGCTTGTCCTGGCGGTCCTTGGCCCCGTCGAACTTCTCGGTGGCCTGCTCGGCCTCCTCGTAGAGGGCGTCGACCTTGGTCTTGACCTCGTCCTTGTTCGGCTTGTCCGGGGCGGGTGCGGCCATGGCCGACTGGGAGGAGAGGGCGACGGCCGCGGTGGCGAGGGCGGTGAGGACGCTCACGCGGGTGCGGGTCGGCGGCTTGGGTCGACGGTGGGACGCCACGGACGCGAGCTCCTTAGGCAGCAAGCCTCCGTCGACACCCCGAATGAGTGACCTACCGAACGGAGGTTTGAGCAGACCCTAGTGACCCGTCTGTGATCACTTCAAATCCCGGAACGTAAAAATCCGCACGGCTTCCGGCTTCTTTACCCAGCGCCCACGCAGCGTGCCGCCCCCTTGACGGTGCGTCGCCCGGACGCACCGTCAATTCGGGCATCAGCCCCATCAGTTACAACTGACGCACAAGCCGCCAAGCGCTATGAAACCCTCGCCAGCCGCTTGAGCAGCAGGGCCGAAGCCACGGGCCGGGCCCCCGCCTTCGCCACCCCGTCGGCCACCTCGCGGTCGGTGGAGACCACGACCACCGGACGGCCGGGCGGCTCGGCGCGCACCAGCTGGCGGATCAACTCGTCCGCCGTCACACCGGCCTTGGAGAACAGCACCCGCACCCCGCGCGGCGGCGCGAGCAGCACCGGGGCCGCCAGCTCCGCCCCGTCGAAGACGCACGTCATCTCGGCGCCGGTCTGCGCGGCCAGCATCGACAGCCCGCCCAGCAGCCGCAGCCGCTGCTTCTCCAGCGGCATCGTCGGATAGCCGGTCTTCGTCACGTTGTAGCCGTCGACCACCAGATGCGCCTGCGGCAGCGCCAACAGCTGGTCCAGCAGCGCCGGATCGGTCTCCGACAGGGCGCGCGCCGCGATGTCCTTCGGGGTCATCCGGCCCGGCTCCACGGCCTCCACGGTGTCCGCGGGCCGCGTCGACACCGGCGGCAGCGCCAGTTCACGGCGCAGCCCCGCCGCCGCGTCGACGCTGCGCCCCTCACGGGTGGCCCGGCGCGCGGTCTCCAGCGCCGACTCGGCCTCCGCCAGACGGGACTTCAGCCGCCGGGACTCGCTCTCGGCGGCGGCCACCTGCGCGGCCGCCTCGGCACGGATCCCGTCGATCTCGCCGCCGAGCTTGCGCAGGGCCGCCTCGCCCCGCTTGACGTCGCTCAGGGCGCTGCGCAGCTTGCGCTGAAGCGATTCCGCTTCCTTGCGGGCGGCGTCCAGCTCGGCCCGCACCTGCTCGCCGCCGCTGCGCTGCGCCTCGCGCAGCTGCGTCAGCTCCTCGCGCAGGCGTTCCAGTTCGCGCCGGTTCTCGTCACCGACCCGCTCGGCGTCGGCGCGCTGCGCCTCCTCGCCCGCGGCGGCCACCAGCTTGACCCAGCCGGCCGGCCTCAGCACGTACGCTGCGGCCGCCACGTCCAGCGGGTCCGCGGCGGCCGGCGGGGCACCCGACTCCAGTGCCCCGGCCAGTTCGGGCTGCGCCTCGCGCACCTTCTCCGCGACCCGGCTGCGGAAGACCCCGTCGCTCTCCACAGCGGCGGCCATCGCGTTGCCCGCGAACTTGGCGCGCCGCGTCGGGGTGAACCGGGCGTACTGGCGCAGCTGCGCCGGGAGGTCGGCGACCGTCAGACCGCCGAAGGCGTCCGAGACGAGCGAGACGACCCGGCGCCGCACGCCTTCCGGCAGCGGGCGGTCGAGGACCTCCGCGGCGTCGCGGGCCGCGTCGGCGGGCCCGGCGCCGCTTGCTGGCTCCACAATCCGTCACCCCTACCGTGATCTACTGTGGGCCCGGCTCCGTCAGGAGTCGGTGCCCGGCCTGTCGACGAGCTCGATCTGGTCCACCGCGTTGCACCAGCGGCAGCGGACCGACTCGATGGTCTCACTGACCACCTCGCGCTCCTCGACCTTGGGCTCCCCGGCAAGGTCGAGGTGGACGTACTCCACGACCTTCGACGATCGGGTGACATCGAACCGCGTGAGGTTGCCGCACAGGGTGCAGCGCCACCGGGTGGTGTCGGTCGGCAGGGGAACCGTCGTCATCAGGCCGCTCTCTCCTTCGTAGCTCATTCAATTAAAGCCTTCCGCGGCGGTCAGCGGACCGCAGCACGTAACCCTACGGCCTGGCACCACCCTCAGGGGGGTCCGCCTGCGTCATGCTCTGTCGCATGATCGTAAAGTGGCGGGCCCTGCGCGACGCGGCGCGGGGCCCCGTGGTCACCTACGCGCTGATCGCCGGCTGCTGCGCGGCGTTCCTGGCGAGCCCGGCCTCTGGCCTGAACCCGTCGTTCGGGACGGGCGAGCGGCTGATGGAGACGGGGACGGCCTACTTCCGGCACTGGGGCGTGGTCCCGGACGAGCTCTTCTCGGGGGCCGCGCGCCCCCTGCTGACCCCGCTGACGGCCCTCTTCGTCCACGGCAGCTGGCTGCACCTGCTGGGGAACATGCTCTTCCTCTACGTCTTCGGCGCCATGACGGAGCAGCGGATGGGCCGGCCGGCGTTCCTCGTCTTCTACCTCTGCACCGGGTACGTGGCCCTGGCCGTGTACGCCGCCGCCAACGCCTCCTCGGACCAGACCCTGGTCGGGGCGTCGGGCGCGATCTCGGCGGCGCTGGGCGCGTTCCTGTGCCTGTTCCCGCGGGCCCGGGCTGCAGTGGCTGGCCGCGCACCGGGCGGGGAGCGGGCCGGGGGTGGCCTATCTCGCCCATGTGGTGGGGTTCTCCGTGGGGTTCTGCTACGCGTGGGCGCGTTATCGCCGTACGACTAGAGTGAGGCGGACAGTCACTGCCGGCGAGGGAGACAGCCAACCGTGATCACCGCGATCGTGCTCATCAAGACCAGCGTGGACCGGATCCCCGAGATCGCCGAGTCCATCGCCCAGCTGGACAGTGTCAGCGAGGTCTACTCCGTCACCGGTACGTACGACCTGATCGCGCTGGTGCGTGTGGCCCGTCACGAGAACCTGGCGGACATCATCCCCGGCCGGATCAGCAAGATCCCCGGCGTCGAGGCCACGGACACGCACGTCGCGTTCCGCACGTACTCCCAGCACGACCTCGAAGCCGCCTTCGCCATCGGCCTGGACGCGTAGGTTCCTCTCCCCGCCCCGCCCTTTCACCGTTTCCGCCTCAATCGCCGGCGGGGCTGGAATT